>JAKAEH010000068.1 GCA_021825955.1 bacterium
TCCTGCGAATGGCGCGATAATAAAACCTATACCAAAAGCTGCTCCCATAAGTCCAAAGTTTTTGGCTCTATTTTGAGGAGCAGTTATGTCTGCGATAGAAGCCATTGCAACCGAAATATTTCCGCCGGTTATCCCGTCAAAAAATCTTGAAAAGAATAATAACGGTAAGCTTTTTGTATAAATACCGAGCGCAAAAATTAAATAGGAAATACATGTTCCCGCAAGAGAAATTGCTAATATCCTTCTTCTTCCAAATTTATCCGAAAGCTGACCCAAAATTGGCGTTGCAATAAATTGTCCTATTGGAAATACTGCAGTTAATAAGCCTAAGAGTATAAATCCCTGGGAAATATTAAATGATTTTGGCAATAAATAGAAAGAAGATACGGGGTCCGCTAACAAAAGAGGGATAACCGGAATTAAAATTCCAAATCCTAAAAGGTCTACGAAAACCGTAAATAAAATTACAAATAATGGATGTTTTAATTTTTTCAGCATATTTTTAGCAAAAAAATGGCGCGCCTGAAGGGAATCGAACCCCCAACCCCTTCGTCCGAAGCGAAGTGCTCTATCCGTTGAGCTACAGGCGCAAGTTATTGTCTAAATCCACCACGTATAGTATACTAAAACAGGAAAATTTAATAAAGGGCCGCTAGCTCAACTGGCAGAGCAATTCCCTCTTAAGGAATAGGTTCTGAGTTCGACTCTCAGGCGGCTCACACTTCGGCAAGCTCAGTGTAAATTATACTGAGATTGGCGAAGAGCGACTGGGAGGAGAAGTTTATCCTGAGCATAGTCGAAGGAACTCTCAGGCGGCTCACAAGTTTCCCTTTAGGTTTTCTTCAGAAATTAACATTAAACTTGCTTAGCTATTCCAATTTGTGAAAATATTTTGTATGATGTGATTTGATGGGGATGGGAGTGTCTTTAGTCATCGCAATGCTTTTGGCATCTGAAGTAACACCCTGGTCGGTTATAATAGCATTTGTATTTTCAGTTGCCATAGGTATAATATTTGGAATGGCTCCGGCAATTAGGGCTTCTAAACTTTCTCCGATAGACGCTTTAAGGTATGAGTAAATACGAAATACTGAGACATATTAAAGTATGAATAAATTATTATCATTAATCAAATTTTTTATCGGCTGGCCTCTTTCTATAATTTCTCTCGCATTTATTTTTAAAGTAATCATTGAGAAATCGAGTATCTCAATTTTCCAAATAAAACATATTGACGCATCTCTTTTAATAATAAGCGTTGTCTGTTTTTTAATATATTTTTCTCTAAGAAGTTTGCTTTGGAAAAAAATTATAAAAGAGAAGGGAATAGCTATATCTTCCAAAGAAAACGCTTACCTTTGGGGAATATCCGAATTAAAAAGATATGTTCCGGGAAACATTTGGAGTTTTGTATCAAGGTCCTTTCTTTTTGAAAAAAAGGGGTTAAGTAAAAAAGAAATTGCAAAATGTTTATTGGCTGAAGCAGAATTTATTATTCTGGCAAGCCTGATACTTTCTATTCCGGCAATTTTTCTTTTTGTGCAGGATAGATATATAAACTCTGCAATTTTTGCTTTATTTTCAGGATTAGTACTATTTTTTGTTTTTAATAAAAAACTGTATTTCAGTGAAAAAATTCAGGCACTTTTGCCCTATAATTCATTTGAAAGTAATTTTTACCTTTTAATAACATCCTTTTTTTCATTTTTATTTTTTAGTTTAGGCACTTACTTTGCCACAATTTCCATAATATATTTAAATTTATATTATGTTGTCCAGTACGTTAGTATTTTTGCACTATCACTTCTTATCGGATATCTTTCATTTATTACTCCTATGGGTTTAGGTGTCAGGGAGGGAGTTATTACCTTTAGTCTTTCCAGATTTACTTCGGTTTCATTAGCCGGTCTATCTGCAATATTTTCAAGACTGGTTTTTATGATTTCGGAAATATTATTTATCGTTTTTGTATTTTTATGGAATAAGATTAAAAGTAAAAATTTAGATAGACTGGAAAATTTTATCTCAAATTATAAATATGAATTAGTTCTTTTACTATCTGTAGTAATTTATATTGTTTATTTTACTTCCGCAAGCTTTTTAAGATATGACAATTTTTTTACCGGGCGTTTTGATTTGGGGAACATGGATCAGGCGGTTTGGAACACCTTTCATGGCAGAATTTTTCAGATAACCGATCCAAACGGAACAAGTATCATTTCCAGATTATCTTTCCACGCCGATTTTATTTTAATTTTGATTGCACCTCTGTATAAAATTTGGGCTAATCCAAAAACTCTTCTATTTTTACAATCATTTGTTTTGGGATTCGGAGCAATTTTTGTTTATTTATTGGCAAAAGAAGTTTTAAAAAAGAAAAGCATTTCGCTTGTTTTCTCCTTAGCATTTTTGTTAAGCCCGGCAGTTTCCTACTCAAATCTTTATGATTTTCATCCCGTGACTTTAGCAACCACCTTATTACTTGCAACAACCTATTTTTTTATAAAGCGGAAGTATTTGCTTTTTATCGTTTTTGCAGTTTTGGCGGCACTTACCAAAGAACAAGTTTGGGCGATAGTTTCTATTTATGGCTTAATATTGTTGTTTTATCCGCTAAAAGATTTATTAAAAAATAAAAATTTGAAAAAAAAACCATTGCTTCTAAAATCGGTATTGGGAATTGTTTTTTTTGCACTTACCATCGGGATTTTTTATTATTTAGTTTGGTATGCAATTCCGTATAGCAGAGGAGGGGAACATTTTGCGCTTTCCTACTACTCGGATTTTGGAAATTCCCCAACTTCTGTAATAAAGAATATTATCTTTGAGCCGGACAAAACTTTTTTAACGATTTTTTCTTATTCAAAAATTTATTATTTATATCAAATGTTTGTTCATCTTGGATTTTTATCGATTTTTTCTCCAGTTTTTCTCTTGTTTGCAATTCCCGACTTGCTGGTTAATACTTTAAGCAGTAACGCACAGCTTCACCAAATTTACTATCAATATACAACCACAATTACACCGTTTATATTTATTTCGGCAATTTATGGAATAGATAGACTTCGTAAAATTTTTCCTAAAATTCCCTTAAGCTTTTATGCAATATTTTTGACATTCACTGTCTTTTATTCTGCTTATACGTTAGGTCCTTTGCCTGGAACTCTAGGGCAAAGTATAGACATGTTTAATAAACCTTTGCCTGAAAAAGAAATTATTAATAATTATTTAAAAAATATCGGTCCAAAATATAGCATCGCAGCGACAAATAACTTAGGCTCTCATCTGTCTCACAGACAAAAAATATTTACAATTCCGGTTGGAATAGACCAGGCAGATATTATTTTATTTCTGCTTAACGATAAATTCGCCCAGCCCTCATTAGCTGCCCAAATTGAGATAGCTAATAAACTTAAACGTGATAAAAATTATGTCCAAGTATTTAGGCACAGAGATTTTGTTGTTTTTGAGAAAAAAAATCTGTATTTGGAGAAAAAACCCAACTCAAGACAGATAAATCTTTTTCCCTGGTCAATTACTTCTTTACAAAATAGGGAGTATACGGATAGTCAGATTATGGTTGAGAGAAAAGTTTCTTTGTCAAAAAATTTTTCAAGTTTCATTGTTTCCTATCTTTCGGATGGTCTTAAACTTTATGCGTTAATGAATATTCCAAATTCCAAAATGCCTGAAAACGGCTTTCCTGTCGTAATTATAAATCACGGTTATATTAAACCTAGCGATTACAGTACAATAAATTCATACAAAAATATAACGGATTACTTTTCGGAAAATGGATATTTGGTATTAAAACCCGATTATAGGGGAAACGGAACCTCGGAAACGGAAGATAATGCCTTAATGCGTTTTGCATATCCTGTTGACGTTTTAAATTTAATCGAATCTTTAAAAAATATTCCCCAAGCAAATTCAAACGAGGTTTATCTTTACGGACACTCAATGGGAGGAGAAATTGTACTTAAAGTCCTTGAAATCGCAGGGAAAAAACCGGAAACTTTAGCAAAAATAAAAGCGGCAGTTGTATGGGCGCCGGTTGCCGACCTTCCCGATTGGTTTAGTAAAACTCATGTTCCATGGTTACAGGAAACAAAAAATAATAAAAATTATTACGCAGAAACTTTTAAAATCATGAAAACCCCGGAAGAAAATCCAATACTTTGGCAAAGCGTTTCCCCGATTAATTATTTGCAAGACATTCAAACTCCAATTCAAATTAATCACGGACTATCAGATGGAACAGTCCCGTACCGCTCTTCTATCGAATTATATGACAATTTGATAAGCTTAAATAAAACTGCCCAGCTTTTGACTTACCCAGATAATAATCATAATTTAGTACAGTCATGGAACAAAGCCGCCGCAAATGGTCTAAGTTTTTTCAAAAAATATTAACACCAGTTGTAAAAAAGGTTTCCTCGAGCTAACATATATTTATGGTCATAAATGTTATTAAGGCAACCGGAGAAAAAGAACCTTTTAGTGAAGACAAAGTAAAAATTTCTATTCAAAGAGCAGGTATACCTGATGAATTAAAAACACAAGTAATCGAACACGTAAAAAGCAAGCTATACGAAAACATTCCAACATCTGAAATTTATAAGCATATTACTGAATTTTTAAATAGTGAACAACCTCATTTAAAAGCAAAATATAGTCTAAAACAGGCAATAATGGATTTGGGACCTACGGGATATCCTTTTGAAGATTTTGTTTCCGAAATTCTTAAGGCAGACGGTTACACGACAAAAACCAGGTCCCTGTTATCCGGCAAATGCGTAACCCACGAAATTGATGTCGTTGCACAAAAACAAAGCGAAAGAATAATGGTGGAAGCCAAGTTTCATAACGAACCGGGCATAAGAACAGATGTTCACGTCGCTTTATACACCAAAGCAAGGTTTGATGATATAAAAGAGAAGTATAATCTATCCCAAGCTTGGATTGTAACTAACACAAAAGTAACCTCGGACGCCCTAGCCTATGCTTTATGTGAAAATCTAAAAATTATAAGTTGGAGTTACCCTGAAAAAGACAGTTTAAGAGATTTAATTGAAAGATTAAATCTTCATCCAATGACTGTTCTTACAACGCTTTCTCAAAATCAAAAACAACAACTTTTGGAAAATCATATTGTTTTATGTAAGGAAATAATGGAACAACCGTCGATTTTGGATTTAATTAATATTCCTCAAGATAAGAAAAACGAAGTTTTAGAGGAAATAAAAGCAGTTTGCAATTCAAAGCTCTGACAAAGCTAATTTTGTCCGTTCGTATTTATCAGCCATGTATCCGTTTGGAACCGTTGTTAATTTATCCGCATAAAGTAAAAATCCGTTTCTTATCGTATGATCTCCAAATTTATCGTTTATTTTATCAATTACCTTAACAAGTTTTTCTTTTTTTTGAGTATCAAAAAGAGACATCTGTAAATTTTTTTTCTCTGCAAGATTGGCTGTCCAAATGCTCATTTGCCGAATATAATCACTAGTCAAATCAAAATCTCCCATTAAATCGAGACAATGTTTAAAAATCTCCTCACCGGTATTAAAGTAATTAGTGTAAGTTTTTCTCTTCTGAATTTTTAAACTGCCGCCAAGATAAAACCCTACTGTCCTTGCTTTATTATCAAGCCTTCTTAATTTAAGCGAAACTTCTTCACAAAGCTCATAAAGGTTCTGCAAAACTACTCTTTTATCAAATTCATTTTGAGGCAAACAATAACTTCTCCCTACGGATTTAACAATGGGGGAGACGGTGTAAGGAATGACTTCCGAATCATCAATTCCTAAAGCAACATTTTTTAAGAACTCGCTTTCGGCTTTTCCAAATTTCGCCTTAAGAATATCAACTGAAGCTTTTTGCAAATCCATAAGCGAATAAACCCC
>JAKAEH010000069.1 GCA_021825955.1 bacterium
TGATCTCTCTTTTCACAGATTAGGGTTATTTCGTGATTCTCCGAAACATGTTTTATTAGATTAAAGAGCCTTATTTCTCCGCCCGATCGAAGCGGAAAAGGAAGGTATGATGAAACTATTAATATTTTCATGGTTTTTGTTTTAAATCAAAAATTACGTATTGATTTGTTTTCGCAATTATTTTATACGTTTTTCCAAGACCTAAATCAACCTGAGTTGGATTTGCCAAAATCAGATAGCTAGCTCCCATTCGTATCATCTCCGGCAACCCTTTTTCAAAGCTCGCCCATCCGCTTCTTTTTGTTTGATATAAAAAGGAAGTATCGCCGTTATAATTTGCTATAACTTTGGCGTTTTTAGGAGTTAATTTATCAACTGCAGCCCCGGCAGCAATTATTGAGGGATTGTTAATGTTAAAATAATCTTTAACCTGCTGCCATGCAAAATAAAAACCTAAAAACATCAATGCTACCACTGCTGCTGCTCCCAGATATTTATAAATTTTTTCTAATCTTTCAAAAATAAATATTGCTCCTAAAGATAAAACAATAGAGATCGACGGAATTATCAGAATCTGGTAATAATCGTGCTGTACATTTCCCGTTGCTATTACAGTTATATAAATAACGCTGGAAAGAAGAAATGACAAAACAAAAAAAAGATCTTTTTGTTTATATTTTTTAAAGAAAGCGGAGAAGAAAATAATTACCCCAAAATAACCCAAGATTAATTTTGTAAATCTCTCGTAGACTATCCATCTAAAGAATGCCGGCCTAAATCTAATGCCGTTACCGTTAAAAAGCCAACTACTTGCCGGAATTCCTGCAGGAAAATTTGTCATCCATATCCTCCACAGAGCAAGAGGAATAACGCTCAAAACCAAAAATACATAAAATTGCCATTTTTTTATAAATGAAAAACCGTATTTTTCGTAGGCAGAATATATCATTGGGAGAGTAAAAAATAATGCATAAGGTTTAAGTAAAAAGGCGCTAAGCGTAAATAATAAAGTCAGAAAAAACCATAAATTAATAACTGATAATTTCTTTTGCTCAAGCCATTTGTCAAAAAAATATATTCCTCCCAGAATCGCAGTTACCATAGACGGATCCGGCAGAATTGTCCTTGAATAATAAATATTGAATGGAATAAACATAAAGAAAAGAGAGGAAAGGATTCCCGCGGTAGAGCCGAATCTTTTCTTGATAATTAAATATAAGAACACGCCGGAGAGAAGCGAAGCAAAAATAGTTACCAGCCTT
Source organism: bacterium (assembly GCA_021825955.1). The sequence goes on from JAKAEH010000069.1 coordinate 1,263, forward strand.
CCCCACTCTTCTAGAGTAAGTAGCCCAAATGTCTTAAAAAATCCTGCCTGAAGAACATTATAAATCGGAAATTCAACAAATCTGTACCCGTTAGGATTATCAATCCCCGACGGGACATTAGATAAGTCTTCAAATCGCGGATGAAGAATGTCAAAACCTGTTTGAAGAAAGCTTCTTGATACTGCCGAAGTATCTGCCTGGCGCCAACTATGCCAATCTGCAATCGGATTATTAAATCTGTATAGACGCACCAGGAAGCCTGCAAGTAGAATTAACGTTAAAAAGAGTATTTCAAGCTTAGTAGAAAATTTTAATTTCACTGTTTGTTTATTTTACCAGTCTTTGCCCTATTTCCGAAATCCTACCGTCGTCGTTAAACATGAATATCTTATTGTAAGTTGAATTACCAACTTCCTCCAGGGCTGTTGTCAGATCTTTATCCTGATAAACTTGCGCCTTATCGTTTTTAACAGCGAACCAAACGGCATCACTTAAGCCTACAGGAAATACCCATGACTGATTATATTTAATTGGAACATTCACGAAATGGAATTGTATCGGACCCTGCGACCAGTAGTTATTGTAGAGTGCGTCAAAAGAAACAAAGAAATTATTTACTTTTGATGAAGCACCTGCCCAATCAGCAGCAGTCTGCTCTGCGGAAATTATATGGAACAATGAAAAAATTAAAACAAAAATAGTTATTGCTAAAACCGCTATCTGTTTACCACTATCAAGAAAATAGTTGTAAAATTTCTTAATAAGCATGACTATTATGGGCACTATGCCAAGGGTCGCCATATAACTGTACCTCGAGGTAATATTACCCAGTCCCAAGAACGGAAGAAGTGCAACTATAAAAAACGCAAAGCCAAAAATAACAATTGCTTTTTCGTCTTTATCAAAAAATTTGCGCAGGAGTTTGTACAGAAATACCGCCAGTATCAATACCCCAAGTATCGCTACAAACGACCAAGCTAAATTACCTTTTGCAATTAGACGGAGCTTCTCGTAAAAATTGATTGAACTCGGCCCTATAAGGGCAAGCGCAATATAACCTAAAATATTTCCGGCTATGTTAAACGGCAACTTAACAATGTCGTAATTGTAGTCACCGCTAAACCAATGACTATTGCTAAATATCCTTAGTACAAGGTATCCTGCAACAGGCACAAAAAGCAAAAGCCAATTTTTGCTTTTAATAGTATTTTTGACTTCAGAAAGCCCGTCTTTTGCTTTGTACGCTAAAATAAGAAGAGGAAAAACAACGCCCAACTCATGAAAAAGAAGAGCGAGGGCAAAAGCAATAAAAGAAGCTAAATAATAATATGTCTTTTTACTCTCCTCCCATTTAATAAACAGCAATAATCCCAAAAGACCCAGTGCGGCATTAAATAAGTGTCCTGTTGAAGCAATCCAGTAAACCATTTCCGTATAACCGCTTAAAACCAGGAATAAAAAGGAAGACAGGAAAGACCACAATGTATTCTTGAATATTTTTTTAACAAGAATAAAGAATAATACGGCTACAGCAAAATGAAGGAATATCGAAACCAGATGATAGAGAACAGGATTTAACCAGAAGAAATGATACATAAAATAGAAATATAATTTTGTACCGGGCCTGTAGAAAAATCCGTCGGACTGGGTGAAATAAGTAAGCAAATTACGAGGCGCCTGCGCTGCCCACCTTAGCCAGGTAAAATCATCTCCGATAAAGAAATTATTAATAGTCTGATAATACAGAATTCCTGTTAGTCCCAAAAGATAAACTACAACAGCATAGGTTGAAGACGCTAACTTTTTAAGCTCCGAGAGTAAATTAACGGTTTGTTTTTGAGACAGAACAAATATTCCAAAGCTTATGCCCATCAGCATCCAGAGTAAGTATGCGATTTTTGAAGACTCAAAGACATCAATAAGACTTGCATTCAAAGCAAGACCTATAAGACCTGCAGAAAACCCTACTATAAAACTTTTTTCAAGACCCGGCGATAAATCTTTCCATGAATTTTTAAGATAAATTCCATAAGATAAAAATAATATAAGAAACGTCAAAAATCCTAAAAGTCCGGTTTCCGCCAATATTCTTAAATAATTGTTATCAACCGCAAGACTTACCGAACCATATCCGCTCCCTGTAAGAATATTCCTCGTAAAAGCGTCTATCGCCCTTGGCCATTCTCCCTGGAATCTTGTGGTAAAAGACAAATCATAGGCCGCTGCGCGTTTTACTATAAAATTGCCGTGCAAAACTACAAACTGAGCGGACAAAGACGCTTTGACGTTAGGCGGAAATTCGTAGAAGAAACTTCCTACTCGCTGGACAACAGGAGAAAGAGCCAAATTAATATATCCTGTCCCTTGCGGCAGAGTTTCTCCCGTTGATACGTTAACAGCCTCTACCAGTGGCACTACCGGAGGAATGTACTCAAACGGCAAGATTGCCGAAAGAGACGCGGAAGGCTCTCCGGACTGGCCTGCCAACTGGTTTACCAATTCTGTTTCATCTTTTACACGTCTTTGTAAAACAATCTTATCCTTAAAATAACTTGCAGGCATAAATCTAACATGCCCCACGGAATCACCACTCTGCGCATCTACCAACACGTCAACATTACTGACAGTACTGTTAAACCGGCTTAGAAGCTCCGGCTTCAATGCAAAAAATGCCACTGCGAAAATCAAAATAATCGGAATCGAAATGAGCGCAAGTTTTCTTTTTTGAAACAGCAGTACTATAAAAATGCCTATTAAGGCAGCAAAAAATGAAACTCGTGATACGGTCCAGAATAAAAGAAGAAAAGAAGAAAGAGCTAGCAGCAAGAGAAATGCTTTTACAAAAAGATTTTTTAATCCGAAAATTAAACTTACAACAATCGGAATAAGAATTACAAGGTATGCGGCCAAATCATAATGTCCGGCAAAAGTAGACGGCACTCTGGATAATTGAGAAAGTTGAATTGGAATCCCTTTAGCAAACTCCTCATTACTTGTGAGAAACGCGGGAAAGCCAAAATATTTTTGCCCCATTCCATAAAGGATTACTCCTATGAGCGTGAAAAGTAATACTGTAGCCACAAAACGCAGCTCGCTTCTATTTTTCATGGCTGCGAATGCAACGAAAAATAAGCTAAGATATTCAACATGTCTAACCAAACTCAAGAATGCTACGTTTGGAAAAACATTCGCAAGGGTTGGAAAAATCAATAACACCCCGTTAAAAGTTGCAATAGCCCCAACTATCCAGAATGCAAAAATAGGAAGAGTTAAAGGAGTTTTAAGATTGAATTTTTTGCGGAATAACAAAACGAGCCAGGATAAAAGAACTCCCACTATTAGAAAATCCTCAACTCTAACGTAAACCCACGTGTTCCTGATATTAATTAGAGGTAATTTTGGATATAGCGGTATAAAAGCAAGAAGTACCAGTATCTCTACAAATAAAATATTTTCCTTAATCTTTGCAAAAAATTTTTTCATATTTCAAGAATCTGCGAATAAGTTGTTTGTAAGTATTTATTATCAAGTATTTTACCCAAAACTACAAGGATCATTGCCTTTAGCCTAAACATATTTCTGGCAACTTGGTATTCAAATTTACTTTTATGTTTTTTATAAAAAATGAGTAAGCTTTTATATATGCTTACAACCGCAAAAGTTCTTCCGGAGCTTTTTCCTTCTTCATGAAAAAGCATAATCTCCGGGAAAAAATAAGTGTCGAGTCCTTTTTCTTTGGCTCTGAAACAAAAATCCATATCTTCGAGATACATAAAAATGTCTTTATCAAACCCGCCGAGTTTTTGAAAAATGCTTTTTTTGATCATCATGCTTGCTCCGCTGACCCACTCAACTTTTTTTACAACATTCGGGCTCTCCCGAACCAACTTATTGAACCCGAAAAGCATCAGAAAGAGATTAAATAAGCTATAAAATTTTCCGCTTGATAGCTGATTTGTGCCGTCTTCGTTTTTTAACTTTGCTCCTAAAATTCCCGTATTTTCATTTCTTTCAAGAAAATTTATCATTTTTAAGAACCCCTGATCTTTTATTAAAGTGTCCGAATTTAGAAAAAGAAGGTATTTACCCGCGGCGTTTTTTGCTCCCAGATTACATCCTTTTGAAAATCCAAGGTTTTCTTTACTCTCCACTACGCTAAGTCCTTTAAACCTTAGTCTTCTAAGAGTAGCTAGACTGCCGTCTGAAGATGCGTTATCAACTACAATGATTTCAAACCTACTCTTGCTTAATTCGTTTTTGTATTGTTCTGCTACAGAACGTATGCAATCAACAGTTAAGTCTTTGGTGTTATAGCTTAAGATTATTATTGATAATTCCATGCTTTCTTGAATGTTTCATTACCTAAACCATGCGGCTCTGCCAAGTTTATAATTTGGCTCTTTATTTTGTCTCTCACCGATCTCTTTTGCAGGAACTCCTCCGACTATTTTAAATTCATCAACATCTTTTGTAACTACTGCGCCCGCCCCGACTACCGCACCCTTATGAATAGTAACGCCGGGAAGGATTATCGCTCTGGGACCGATAAAAACGTAATCTTCAATAATAACCGGCGCTTTTACCGCTTTTTCCACTCCTGCAAAATTT
>JAKAEH010000070.1 GCA_021825955.1 bacterium
GACGGCCGAAGGTCAAAATAGATTCTGTATGAGGGAATACGATTCCATCTCTGATTGGAATTACGGGAATTAATTTAGTTTTTGCTTTATCAGATAAATGTATCATAAAACGTTAGCAGTCTACCAGATAATTTGCTAAAAGTCAATACTTTTTTCAAAGATAAGTTCTACCCTTTTGGTGGAAAATAACTTCTAAATTGAGGGTAAATAACACTATAAACTAAAAAAAATCCCGAGTCAATAAGAAAAAGGTAAGAATTAAGCAGGATTATTTGCATTAACCTTTTCCTTTTGTTCCAATAAGAAAATAGTAAGAAACCTAACAACATTTTCTTTTGTACCAATAAGAAAAGAGGGCTTTTTCTTTTGTACCAATAAGAAAAAGGTAGGAATTAGGCCGGCTCTAAATATTCAAACCTGGGAACTTCTTTCCCGTTTACTACCACATTTTCCAGAAACATTTTTAAAGGTCTTACCCATATGGGATTTTTTCCGAATTCATTCTCGTACAACCCTTTGTATATCACCACTTCTTGCAAACTTTCACTATCTCTTCCAACTCCAATCACAGAATAAACATGCCCTTTGTAATGTTTGTATTTTCCTATTTTTAAAACATTAATAAATCTATTATACATCTTGAAATAAAAGGATTATAAATATTTAATGTTAGAATATAAGTAATGGAAAAAAGCAATATAAACAACATAGAGACTCAAAATTCCGCTCATAAATTAAATTGGCTTAGGGCATCAGTCTTGGGAGCAAATGACGGTATCGTTTCTATTGCAGGTCTTGTAATGGGAGTCGCCGGTGCAACCACGTCCTCAACAGCCATTCTTACGGCAGGATTGGCCGGAATTGTCGCAGGCGCAATTTCAATGGCGGCAGGAGAATATATTTCGGTAAGCAGTTCCCGCGACACAGAAAAAGCGCTTCTTAAGAAAGAGCATTGGGAGCTTCAAAATAATCCAAAAGAAGAGCTCGAAGAACTTACACAAATATACCAATCAAAAGGCTTGACGCGAAAAACAGCCGAAATGGCAGCAAAAGAAGTTTCCGAGAGTGACGTTATGGCCGCTCATGCCCATATGGAATTAAACATTGACCCAAACAATCTTACAAGTCCTTGGCATGCAGCTTTTGCTTCAGCTTCTGCATTTTTGCTTGGCTCCCTAATCCCTCTTTTTGCGATTATTATTCCGCCTCAAGAAATTAAAATTCCGGTTGCCTTCATTTCTGTTTTAGTTGCCCTTGCAATAACCGGATTTCTAAGCGCAAAAGCCGGAGGCGCAGGAGTAACACGGGCAATAACAAGAGTAGTACTTGGAGGAGCCCTGGCTATGGGAGTAACATATGGAATAGGTCGCTTATTCGCCGTTTCAGGAATATAAACTATCGAGTTAGGAGAACTACTAAACCAACTGCAACTAAAGTAATAACAAAGAATGCCCCCAAAGTATAGGTAAGCATATTCAAAGCTTCTTTCTTTTTTCCGTCAATATAAAGCTGTGCGGGTTTTCCGAAAATTAAGAAACCTGTCAAAGAAGCTGAAAAAACAAAAAGCATCAAAAGTGCAATGGGAGCAAAAATACTATTTACTCTCCCAAGCTTTACCTGAGATCCGTAGAACATAAAAGAAGCAACTGCAACTACGTAAGCCGCAGTAGCAACCGCATTAACAATAGCCCTCTTCCTAATCTCCTTCATAAATATAGTATACTCCCACTCTATTTTATTTGCTGGCGGGCATAGACCTATTCGGACTTTCTTCTATTGAAATTTTTATACCAGCCGACGATAAGAGGAAGAGTGAAGGTAAAAACATAGTATAAATATACGTCCAGTTTATAATACCCATCGGATGGTTTGAAGATTTTAACGAGAAAAAAATAATCAAAAATGATAGCAATAAGAGTCCAAGTGATTGCCAAAATTAGATAAGAGTGAAACGACTCCAGTTTAATCCTTTTGAATAGAACCCAAAGCGTGATAATTGCTCCAATCGGCATAATTAACCAACCAATCATTGAAATTGGCAGAATTGGGAAAAATATTATTCCCAAAATGTAACCAATAAGCCACAAACCAATACCCCAACCTAATACTTGCATTAATGTTTTCATCAGTGAAGTCTATTCCTGTGCTGGGAGACTAGGATTCGAACCTAGGTAAATAGATCCAGAATCTATTGTCCTACCGCTAGACGATCTCCCAATATCTGCCTATTTTACTAAATTTGGAAGGTAATTACTAATTAATATCCTTGCCGGTGGCTTGGGAGAGGTGGGTGAACCCGTCTTTGGAAAGTAATTTTGGAAGTTTATCGTTAATTTCCGAAATTAGTTGGGGTCCTTCAAAAATAATTCCAGTAATTAATTGCACAAGCGTTGCTCCTTTTTTAATTTTTACATATGCGTCTTCTGCTGAGAAAACTCCTCCGCATCCGATGATAACAAACCTATCTTTGTAGTTTTTATACGCAAGTTCTATGAGTTCGTTCGAGCGTTCAAAAGTCGGCTTTCCGCTGAAATTCCCGACTTTAAACTTCTTCAACTCCTCCTTTCGAAGACTCGGACAAGATCTGTTTTGAAGATTTCCAAAAATGACACCAATTGGCGCGTGTTTTGCAATTACCTCAAGCATTTCCAAAATCTCTTTATCACTTTTTGTTATCGGCATTTTCATAAAAATAGGTTTTTTAATATTCAGCTTATCTACTTCTACCAATAATTGGTTTAAGTTCTCCGGTTTGTAGAAATCCACTCCGCTTTTTAAATTCGGACAGCTAATATTTAATTCATAATAAGCACTATTGGTTTTTTCGCTTTCAAAAGTTTTAAATGTTGAAATAATATCTTGAATACTTTCCTCTTGCCCAAGATCCTCAACATTTGTCCTTCCAACACTTATTCCGATTGGGATTTGAAATTTAAGCTTCTCGAGTTTGGCTGCAATAATTTTTGCTCCGGGATTTTTAAATCCTTTATTTACCATTAAAGATTTGGAGGCGGGCAGGCGGCCAAGTCTGGGCCTGGTATTCCCCTCATAAGACCTGTTAGTAATTGTTCCTATTGATTGAAAACCAAAACCGATACAAGGTGTAATCTGCGTGAGACGCGCTTCGTAATCAAAACCTGCAGAAAGCCCAATTGGATTTCTAAACTTTATTCCCAAAACTGTTTGCTCAAGCATTTTATTTTTTTCTACGAGTAAACCGGAGAGAGTTTTTTTCGCTGCTTTATTTTTTCCAAACCATTCCCCAAGAAAAACAATTCTTATATGAACTTGTTCAGGATCCATCTTAAAAGCAAGCGGCTTGAAAAAATATCTATAGCTTTTCCCCAAGAGAAACGAAAAAGTACGGCTATGCATAAGAATCCAATTCTACCACCAACTGAAGCTTTTTGCACCTAAATCCACCTCTTGTTTTCTCTCTTCTCAATTTCCTTTTTTTGTGATACCATCAAGCCTATTGTTATGATTAGAAAACGCCACATTAAAAGGTTAAAACCCAGGAAAGCTTCACACTTTTTCCTTTATCTTTTTGCAGGAACAGTTTTCCTTATTGTTGTGCTATCGTTAGAGCTCACATACATTTTGGCAAATTATGCAAACAGGCTTGAGAAATTTATAGCGCGTGAAAACCAAAAAGTCGCATACTATTCACCTTTACCGACAAAAACCCCTACTCCATCTCCTTTTGAAATAAGGTTTGAAAGAAAAATAAATGTCGGGGCAGAACAGCCGGGACAGTGGGGAGTAGCGCGTCAAATAAACGAACATACTTGGACAATGAAGGTTGGAGAAGATGCCAGAATGACAACAGCCCAGGAACTTTATGATGCCCTAAACAGTTATCGAAAAATGAATGCGGTTGGATATCTTACTTGGGATGATAACTTGGCAAAGTTTGCGCAAACCAGAGCTGAAACTTTTAGTCTTCTTGGGAGACTTGACGAGCACCAGGGATTTATGGATTACGTAAAAGATGAAGCTAATTTGAGAAAACTTGGTTTTTGGGGAGTTGGGGAAAATTCAAGTTCCGGGTACAGAATGCTCGGAGTACATATTATTGAATGGATTTATGCGGCAGACAAACCGCATAACGACAACCAAATTGATCCTTCTTGGACTCATGTAGGAATAGGCGTTTCAGGGACAGCAACCGACATAATTTTTGGTTCAAACAAGATGTAGAATTGACAAAAATGGCAACATCTTGTAATATTAACTATGGAACCCAATTCCTCATTTCCGCGGGCACTTACTTTCAACGATATTCTTCTTTTGCCCGGATATACTGAATTTAAAAGATCGGATATTGACCTCACAACAAATTTAACCCGTAATTTAAAGATAAAAATTCCTTTAATTTCAGCTCCCATGGATACAGTCACGGAAGCAAAACTTGCTATCGCACTGGGTGAAGCCGGCGGAATAGGAATCATTCACAGGAATTTTTCAATTGAAGATCAGGCAAATGAAGTGGCACAAGTCAAAAAAGCCGGATTTCTGGCAGGTGCCGCAATTGGACATAGCGATGGTGTTGAAAAAAGAATTGAGGTTTTGGCAAAGGCAGGAATTGATGTTTTAGTAATAGATTCTGCTCACGGATATTCAAAAGGAGTAATCGAAACTTTAAAAACAATAAAAAATAAGTACAAAATTGAAGTAATCGCCGGAAATATCGCGACATACGAAGGGGCAAAAGCCTTGATTGAAGCAGGAGCAGACGCTTTGAGAGTCGGTATGGGACCGGGAGCAATTTGCACAACAAGAATTATTTCGGGAATGGGTGTTCCTCAAATAACTGCAATACACGAAACTTTCCGTGCGGCAAGAGTGAAAAAAATACCCGTTATTGCAGACGGCGGAATTACTTATTCGGGAGATATTGTTAAATCACTTGCATTAGGAGCCTCAAGTGTCATGATGGGGTCATTTTTTGCTTCAGCAATAGAATCTCCCGGAAGAAAAATAAAACTCACACAACAAAAAGTACCTCAAAGATTTAAAAGTATTTTCCATGGAAGTAAAACTTATATTTTTAAAGAATACCGTGGAATGGGGTCAATTGGCGCTATGGAAAAGGGGGCAAAAGTAAAATCTGAAGGCGAATTTCATGGGAAGGACTATAAAGATAGAGTTTTGGTTGCAGAGGGAGTCGAAGGATTGGTTCCAATAAAAGGACCCGCACAAGAACTTGTTGACCAAATGGTTGGGGGAATTAAATCAGGTATGTATTATGTCGGAGCAAGGACAATTCCGGAACTTTGGAAGAAAGCAAAATTTATTCAAATAACTCAAGCGTCCCTGACAGAAAGCCACCCTCATGACATTTTAGTTACAAATCCGGGAAAAAATTACCAATAAATAATGATATTAATTGTAGATTTCGGAGGACAAACAGCACATCTTATTTCCCGACGTCTGCGTGATTTAGGTGCAACCTCCTTGCTTGTCGAACCTGAAAAAGCACTTGAACTAACCAAGAAAGAAAAGCCTCAAGGGATAATCTTTTCCGGAGGTCCATCCTCTGTTTATGAGAAAGGGGCTCCAACTTTGGCTAAAACAATCTTTTCCTTAAAAATCCCAATGCTGGATATTTGTTATGGCCTTCAATTAAGATCCCATCTTTTAGGGGGAGAAGTAAAACCCGGAACCCGCGAATATGGGCCGGTAATTTTAAATATTAAAAAGAACAACTCCCCTATATCAATTGGGT
>JAKAEH010000071.1 GCA_021825955.1 bacterium
ATAATCTTACATGAAAATCAAAATACCCGTTTAAAGGAAACTGGTAAAAATATATATTAAAAAAGTTGGTAACTAAAAATAAATACAGAAAACCGATTGTTGCCAAAAAACCAAAATAGTAAGCTTTATTTTTTACTAAATTCAGAGTTTCTGCGATACCTGTGCCTATAAAAATCGGCAGTATCGCAAACATCAAGGAAAGATGAATGGAAAAATTATCTATTCTTGTGGAATACGCAAGCTGCGGGAAAACCCCGATAACTGCAAGAGAAAATAAAAGCCAGAAAGCTTTCCTTCTCAAAGCATATGAAGCAGCAAAACCAATTAATAAAAATAAAGCGTCTAAAACGTAAAAAAATCCATGTCTTAAATTTGAGTAGAATTGATCTCCAGAAACAAAAAGATAATCAAATGAAAAAGATTTTAAAAGTTTAGTCAATATAATTCTTGAAAAAATTGTAAATTTATTTTCAAAAATAGGTTTTAAAAAACTTTCCATTGTGATGTTGCGAACATAATCTACTTCATTTGTTATTTGCAAAGCATTAATACTTATAAGCTCCCCTGTTCTAGATGGCCCTGAACTTGTAAAAACAGCGACGGCAAAAATAATTACCAAAACCACACAGGAAACCAAAACAGCTAAGTATTCTTTTAAATATTTTCTCTTGTTAACGAAAAAATAAGAAAATAATGCTACTGCGAAAACAAATGGCAAAAAGCTTACTTTATCCCCGACATAGGAATAAAAAGCTAAGAAAAATACAGGAATTGCCAATAAAATTTTTTTCTCTTTTAAAACCAAAAGCATGTAAAATCCTAAAAGATAAAAAAATACGGCAGGTGATGTCTCATAAGAAGTTCTTCCCATATAAATGGACCAGGGATTTATTGCAGCAATAAAAGAAGCAAAAATAGCAGCATTTTTATTAAAAAATGCTTTTGTTATTAGATATATAAGATAAACTGAACTAATACTTAAGATCACAAAAATTATTCGAATAGAAAAAAGCGAAAAGCCAAGAATTCCAACGAATGGAGAAATTAAAAAGTAAGGCAGTTCTGCTTGAGGAAGCGTATATGCGGGGTACTTAAAAATAAAACCGCTTAAAGGATTCCAGGTCCCTGAAATATCCGTACCGGTTAAAAACATTGCTCTTGCATTAACAACATATGTTAGCTCGTCCCCTCCTACAGCACTCGGGACTTTGTCGATCCACAAAAGACGCAAAAAACTTGCTAAAAGAATAATTAAGATTATGGGAAGATATGGTTTTATCTTAGAAAAAAGCATTTCAATAAATTCTATATCTTTTAATATATCATAAACAACTTTTTTCAAAAAATCGGCACTGACTATTATCCAATATTCATTAATTGGAAAGCTAATAACCTAAAACTGTAAATTTGCTACAATATACAAAATGTCGCTCTTCTATTTTCTTTTTATAATTCTTGCTGCTGTTGCCGCTGCAAAGCTCGAGATCCAAATTGAGGGGAAAGACGGATGGGCCAAAAACCTGCCCACATGGAAGATAAGTAACAGATTAACAAAGCTATTGTTAGGAAATTATCCTTTCACTGGTTATCATTTTTGGGTCATAATTGTTGTTTTGATCTTCTTGCATTTTCCTTTCTTTCTCGGTCTGGTATGGAATATAAAATACGAACTGGAAGTTATAGCAGTTGTATTATTAACTGCGGTTTTGGAAGATTTTTTATGGTTTGTACTTAACCCCGCGTTTAGAATTAAAAAGTTCAATAAAAATAATGTTCCCTGGCACGGAGCATGGCTCGGCCCTGTTCCCCTAGTTTACATATTATTTATATTTGCAACAATCTTTCTCCTGTCAATAAGCTATCTTTTTTTATAGTCCCCGTAGGGATAGTAGAAGTTTTTATAAATAGGTCCGTGTTTTCTGACGTAAAAATATGCTTTTGCCCACGAAAGAACTGCCCTAACCTTACCCATTCTATCTCCTCTTCTGGTCGAATTATAAGCATATACGTCTAAGTGCATGTGGTTTTTTGCACCGTCTCTTACCGACCTTATTGCGTAATCAAGATCTTCTCCAATAATTGCCCCCTCTTTGAACCCGTCAACTCTTTCGTGATTCTCCTTTGTAGTTAAAATGAATGCTCCTATCATTGCGGGTTCAAATCTGTTTATAACACTCAAAGTCGCGTTTCCCGCTAAAACAACCATTGTATCCAGAAACTTCAAAGGAGAAGGTACAAGCACCGCATTGTCTACTATCCTTTCTTCAGGATCCACGGATGAAGCCAGCTTGTTAAGCGCGCCGGGAGGCAAAGTTATATCCGCGTCAAGAAATAGCAAATGCTTATTTCTTGCAAGTTCGGCTCCAACATTTTTCTGATGACCGATATCTCTTTCCGCGCTCACTATTTCTATAGATAATCTGTCTTGGAACTTTTGAACAGTTGCTACAGTATCGTCTTCGGATTTACCGTCAACGACAATAATCTGTAAGTCTCCATTAAAATGTTGCCTTACTAATGAATTAAGTAACTTGGGAATATAAAATTGCTCATTTAGGGTTGGGATTACTATTGACAAAGCTTCAATCCCCTGCGGTTTCTCTCCGTGTTCAAAACGTTGGGCTCCAATAGCTTTTCTGGGAGTAATGATTTCTCTTAAGCTTTCCCTTACACTCCTAAGCCTTGAAGATGCACTTGATTGAGGCTCTGTGCGAAACCCTGCTGCTCTCTGAATTTCCCAAGCCGAAGCTACTGATTCTGGTCTTTCCCAAACAGCTGCTTTTTTTTGACCAACGCCCCCTTCTTGTAACCTTTCTTGTAACATAGAATGGAATTATAACCTTTCTAGATTCAAAATTCAACTATAGGACATTATGCCGACCACAAAAAAATCCCCCGGCATTGACCTATTGTCCCAATATTCATTAGTATCGTAGGCGCTGAGGCGTTTTACTTCCTTGTTCGGAATGGAAAAGGGTAGTTCCACCTCGCTAAAAACACCGAGAGAATTTTTAATTGACTCTCTAAAAAGTGAAGAGAAAAGTATCTAAAAATAATCTACTTATCAACCATTAGTACGGGTAAGCTGAAAAACTTGCGCTTCTTACACTGCCCGCCTATCAACCTCGTTATCTACAAGGGGTTTCATCCTTACGGAATGAGATCTAATCTTGGAGGCCGCTTCCCACTTAGATGCTTTCAGCGGTTATCGGGTGGGAATATAGCTACCCAGCGATGCTCCTTTCGGAAACAACTGGCACACCAGGGATTCCCTCATCCCAGTCCTCTCGTACTAGGGACGAATCTCCTCAAATCTCGACGGTTATACAGGATAGAGACCGACATATTGTTACTATACAAATTTTGTATGGTGCACTATTTCTAGCACACTCTTATGATTGCTCATAAGTTCGGACTATATCTTCATCGCTTACTAAGCGAGTCTAGCATGTAGTCTCTGAGGCTCCTTCGCCAAGTAACGTCTCTTTTGAATATCTTTTATTGGTATTTCTTGTTTGAGAGAAAACGAGCATAACGATTTTTTTAAAGCCGTCTTTTTGCAGGTGCTTTCCTTCAGCGATAATTGTGAGCACTTTTTCAAAAACTTCAAAATCTTTACGCTTGGTTGTAAAAAGAGTATGCTTCTTAAAAAATGGAATAACTCTTTTAATTAAATCCTCTCTATTCTTGACAATCAAAATCCATGATTTATCTTTTAGATTACGGCCATGATTTGGTTTTAAATACCCACAATCAAGACGTTTTCTAAATTCTTCAAGAACATTTTTACCTCCAGGATTTTGGCTTACATGAAATTCTGTAATGACTTGCCATTTAAGTGGCAAATCTTCTCTTTTACCAAATCCCACATAAAAACAGCCTTCTCCATCGGTAAAACCTGCAAGATATTCATTAGAAATTACTTGCTTTGTTGCCTGCTGATTGTCCGCACTCAAAACGTTGTCACTTGATATAGAGATAATTTATCTCTACAGTTGTCCTTTGTCAAGTAGCTTGAGATACTCGGAGTTTCCAGCATATAGCTAGATTTTCTCCGACTTTCGTCGGAGTCCTTCATTCCTCTGATTCATTACTGAGCACCGGAAGGAAGACAGTTCGTTAATATCAGATGTCTCTGATATAGGTCTGCTGTCTTACGACGCTCTGAACCCAGCTCGCGTACCACTTTAACCGGCGAACAGCCGGACCCTTGGGACCTTCTCCAGCCCCAGGATGTGATGAGCCGACATCGAGGTGCCAAACCGCATCGTCGCTGTGGACGCTTGGATGCGATCAGCCTGTTATCCCCGGGGTAGCTTTTATCCGTTAAGCTGTATGCCTACCACTAGGCATTACAGGATCACTAACATCTGGTTTCCCACCTGCTCGACTTGTAGGTCTCGCAGTCAAGCTGGCTTATGCGTTTGCACTATCATCTTGATTTCCATCCAAGATTAGCCAACCTTTATACGACTCCGTTGCATTGTAGGAGTCAACCTCCCCAGTTAAACTGCCCGCCAGACACTGTTCCTTAGCCAGATTTTTATGTGGCGATAAGGTAATGGTTGCTCATTTCAAAGAGAGGTATTTCATATTGCGCCAAAGCTCCCTCCTATTCTAAACAGTTAAAATAAACTTCCAAATGCCAAGCTACAGTAAAGCTCCCGGGGTCTTTTTGTCCATGTATAACTAGGCCGCGTCTTCACGGCCATCTCAATTTCGCCGGGTAGATGTTCAAGACAGTTACTCAGTCGTTCTACCATTCGTGCGGGTCGGAACTCGCCCGACAAGGAACTTCGCTCATTATGTTATTCCTAGATTTGCGAATCTAGACTCTTGTAATCGCTTACAAGTTCGGACTATATCTTGTTTCATTTTACTGAAACTCCGACGTTTAGTCTCTGAGGATTCCCCGTTTAAATGGGGTCTTTCCTGCTGATTGACTCCACCGATCAGATTATTAGTCCAATTGGACTACTGTCGGATACAGAGTTATTCCAGCATATGGTCGGATTTCTAAAACACGTTTTCTAAGGCAACGAAGTTTGTTACCATAGAACAGTTCACATTGTTACTAGCTCCGGTTTTACGGAGTCTCATAATCGCTTATGAGGTCGGACTATATCATCACCGCTTTCAAAGCGGGTTTAGCGTATAGTCTCTGAGGATTTCTTGATTGGAAATATATCGTTATATTCATATTTTCTAGTCCTACCCTTACCTTCATTTAACTTTTCTCTTAAAAACAAAATCTTTTTTAATCCCTCTATATTTCTGTGTTCTCCGCCTTCAACAAGCTTTGAAATCTCACAAAAGATATTAAAGTTATTAATTTTACTTTTAGAAAGTAAAGGATATTTTATAAAATATGGAATAACTTTTTCGACTATTTCTTTCGAGTTTGTAACATCCAGAGAATGCAGGCCGTCTTTTCTGGTTTTAATAATTCCACACCTCAATTCTTTTTTTAAAATATAAAGAATCGATGGGTCTTTTTGTGAAACATTAAAACTCAAAACAACTTGCCAGTTAACTTTATAATCGCTTTTTTTACGAAGCGATACATTAAAGCTTCCTTCTCCTTCTACAAACCCTGCAATAAAATAGCCTAAATTTTTCCGATCAAGGTCTTTCCTGCTGATTGTCTGCATTGGTCGTTTTTTCACTTATGTTTTTATACTAACATAGTAACGCCAGATACTTCAACCGTCTGTTTT
>JAKAEH010000072.1 GCA_021825955.1 bacterium
CTTCTGTAAGTGTTCCGACAACAGGTCCTTTTTCGCTTCTTCGAAGAGTGTCTAAGAATAAATTAAAATCTGTTCTTATGTTAAAGCTATATCCGGCAGCTTCAACCAGCCTTTTCGCTGAAACTAAAACCGGATATTTTCCGCTGGTATATTTCCTTAGCAAATCCGGAGTTACTCTTGTAAATAAAAAGCTTAATTGTTCTGGGTCTTCTGCCTGGGCAATTTCGTAAGCTAAAGTTGATGGAAGAATAAGCTCATCGGCAAACTGCCCGCGTGAAGTTCCATCTTCTATCATAAGTCAGATTATTATACATTAAAGGTAATCTCTTGCAACTTATAGTAAAAATTGCTAGAATTGACACTTATGACAAGTCCGGAAAAAAGCGAAATTTTTGCAGCAGGCTCACATGCAGAACAAGATATAAGACAACCTTACAGACAAGGTTTGCGTGATTACCTTACCACCCTCCACCATTCCATGGTTTTCCCGGGTCATAATCCCGATATGCACAGAATAATAGAAACACAAGAGGAAAAAGCAGCGCAATTCATGCTTTCAAGCGATGTAGCAGCCGGATTTGTATCAATGCCCCAATTTAAAGCGATTACGACTAAAGAAAAAAATGAATTAAGAGGTCCATGTGTTGTAGCAATAAACATATGCATAGACGGGAGACTTGAACCTGTTTTAATAGGAAGTCCTGTTTTTGATATTTCCGAAGCAAAAGCAGGTCTTATGCCTACGAGATTTTCCAGCTTTAGGGAAGGTGAAATTGAGGTTGGATCTCCTCGTTTAAAACAGGCTATTATTGACAGGGTTCAAAAAGAAGATTGGCAATTATTACAAATAAACGCAGGTCACTCTGATAAAGGAAAGCTTAATTGTGCGGCTGTTGATCAGCTTATTGAACTTGGAATTCTCCCAGCAGGCAGTGAGACTCTGGATATGTTCAAGCATCTGCTTGAGGAAAGCGGAAAAGCAATCGAAAATACTTTCAACAGAGCAGCAACCGCCTATGGAAAAGACGTGCTACCGATGGTATCACTTACTGCAATGTATGACACAAGAACTGCAGGATTCTACTTTGAAGGACCAAAAAGTGAACTCTTTACCACATCCTTAACGAATAAACTGCTTCATTCGAATGAAATGAGAACTCTTTTGCGTTTCAGCCAGCCCGATGCTTATAGACATAATTTCACAGATCCTGCTACTCTGCTTCCCCGCGAACAAAATATCTACGATATTGAAAAATATTTATTAAGAAACAGCGAAATCTTTAGAGATTCTGCAGATACTTTTATTAACGAAAACTATCCCGATCTGACAAGTGAACAAAGACAAGCTTTTAGGTTTATGATCGCTCATGTCGTTTCATTTCAATATGCAACCGGACTATCTCATGGAGGAGACACACCTATCTCCGGGCACAATGAACAATATGCTTCTTACTCAAAAGGTGTGATAAGGGTTGGGCAATATGACCCAAAAATTCAATCTTTTGGAGCATCTTTAGATTCAATAGATCATTTCAAAACAAAAATCGGTCTTTTAAAAAAATTAGGAAAAGCAAAACCCCCTTATATCTTTTACAGCTGCGCTTCCCAATCAGAAGGAAAAATTTCTTATTCCACAGACAGAGATACAAGAGCAGAACTGGATGAGGGAATCCAGACTTTATATAAAGACCCGGTAATTAAAGAAATGGTTTTAAATGGAGAACTTGTTATTATTCCTGTGGTTTTATTTAAAAGCAACGGCAAAATCAAAGGCGTCCCAAATTTAGCAATTTAAGTAATCGCAAACCTTCCTCCCTGATTTTTTAGAATTCCCCGCATTTCCAAATCCGAAAGAATAATATTTAGTTTTATTATCTTAAGCTTTAGTTTTTTTGAAATTTCATCAACGTCCATACTTTCATTTTGCAACAAGTCAAAAACTGTTTTTTCAACTTTTGATAATTTTAAGTTTTTTGATATTTGATTTTCTTTGGTAGTTTGAGTTTCTCTAATGTTTAGAACATCCAGAATATCCTTTGCGCTTTGGACAAAATTTCCACCTTCTTTTAAAAGCTTAATCGCGCCTTTTGACTGCTGCGAAGTTATTGGTCCCGGAACCGCAAATATCGGTTTCCCCAATTTCTTTGCCCATTCGGCAGTTATTAATGACCCGCTATCTTCCCCTGCTTCCACAACTAAAATTCCCAAACTTAACGCTGCAATAATTCTATTCCTTGCAGGAAAGCTTCCGGGAAGTGGTTTCATCCCTAGGGGACATTCTGAAACTGTTAGCCCTCCCCCATCAAGAATCTGTTCATAAAGCCATTCGTTTTCGCGCGGTATTGGGCAGTCTACCCCACATCCAAGAACAGCAATTGTCTTGCCTTTATTTTCCAAACAGAAAGTGTGGGCAGTAGCATCTACTCCCAACGCCATTCCTGAGACTATCGTAAAACCGGAAGAAACCAAATCCGAAATTAAAGTTTCGGTAACGTTTTCTCCATATGAAGTCATTTTTCGCGCCCCTACAACTCCGATATTTTTTTCATTATCCAAACATGACTTATCACCTTTTACAAACAACACAATTGGCGGATTTGGAAGCTTTGTTAAGGAATTAGGATAACTTTTTTCAAAACTTGCAATAAAGTCGGATTTTGTTTTCCGTAATTTTTCTAAATAGTCTCCGAAACCAAACTCTTCTCTAAAACCTAAAAAACCCTCTATTGTTTTTGGTCCAAGACCTGCCTCCCTTAATTCCTTATTCGTTCCTTTCCAAGCAGAACTCGCCGAACCAAAGTAGTTTAATAAATTGCGGAATCTAATAGGACCGATATTATTTGCCAGAGAAAACCCAAGATAATAATTTCTTTCATCCATAGATTTATGGTATTAAGTTTATCAGAGGTTGTAAATAGGATTTAGGAATTAGTTTTTCTGTTAATATCTACTATATTGTCAGGCCTATTTTGCTTTGCTTCCCATTCTTGAAACCCTGCCGTAACGACTTTTGCTGCTAATGGCATTGCTCTGTCAAATTCAGACTTGTTCCAGGCTCTTCCTCCCATTTCTTTTATCCCTATATCTTGTAAAGTTATTCCTTCCGCAACTCCTTTAAGAAAAAGTTCCCTCTCTCCTTCCGGCAAACCGGAAGCTATCTCAAATGCTCCACCCGGCATATCTATTTTTGAATTGGCCTCAAAATTTTCTCTTCCCTGTTCAACAAGTTCTGCCTTTCTTTCCTCCGGTATTTGCGCTTTTTGATCTTTTAACCTGCTTGTAAAATCTATCACTTGCTCTTGGTCTGAGCCTTGAGTCATGGTACCCGGTTGGTTAATTTCCGGACGTTTCAAACGGGAAAAATAGTTTTTAAATCTTTGCCTCTGAAACCCGGGGACTTTCCTTGTCTGAAATTGATCTTGACCAATAATAGGCTCCTGATTTTCTATGGGAGGAATTTCTCTTCTGGAAATTGCATCCGGAGGTTTTATTACTTCAGGAAGAGGTTTAAAAACTTCGGTTGAAGAACTATTGAGAGGAGCACTTGCGGCATTTCCAGGTAATGTAACCAATTCTGTCATAATTAAAATTATAGAAGACTAAAAGCCACAAAGTCAATCAATTGAAGCTAAATTAAACTTTTGGTACCGACTTCGCCTGCTTCAAACAATACCACTTCTTCACCGCTTAAATGACCTTTTCCGTTTCCATTCCCATTCTCATGCCCATTTCCGTTTTCATGATTATTTCCATTACCGTAAACTGCTTCCGCTTCCTCAACTGCTAACTCAATAAATGCCTGCAGAATTGGCAAAGTACTGTCAATTTTTATCCTAGATATTCCTCTGCTTCTCGCAAAATGCGGTATTAATCGCTGTAATAAAGCTGCCGTTCTTATTACAATTTTTGCAGGTTCTCCTTGAGAAAACGGGGAATCAGGAGTCCCAAGTTTTCCTGAAGCAAAAAGCGCTTCTACCACTTCCAAGTAACCCAAATCGTTCCGTACCCCTTTTGCAACCTCTTTGTTAACCTGCATTTTTCGCTGTATCCTTTCAAATTCTTCTCTTTCGGCTGCACTCATCATAACGTCAAACATATCTATTTGCCCAGCCTCCCGTTCTTTAATAAGATTCGCTACAAACTCTCTAAATTTATCCAATGTATAGCGTTCTACTACAAATTTCTGTGCATAACGCACCATTTCCTCCACCGGAATTTCAAAGTATTTTCCGGTAGCATTCCCATCTACCCAATTCAAAGGCTCTTGTCCTTCTTTTAACTCCACCACAGATTTAGGGTCTTTCATCGTTTGAAGTCTTGATAGCTCAATCGCAACTCCATAAGGAATTCCAAAACTTGCTTCTTTCTCCCCCTTAGCTTTCTGTGTTTCTCTTTTCATTTTTACCATATCTTGAATTTCAAGCGGTAAATTGCAAAATTTTATAGCATCTCTTATTGTACTTTCGCTTCTTGCTACGTCTTCGGCAAAGCGAGATAAGGGATAATCTGGATCTTCTTGTTTTGTATATCTCCAATAAAGATAAAGGAACTGAGCGTCTTCATCAGGAGGAACTCTTTTGTGAATATTTTCAGAAGATTGAATATTCAGCGCCAACCTTGCTGTAGCATTAACTGCAAGCCGGACCTCCACTTCTTCTCTTCCCAGATGTCGAACATAACAATCTTTTTGGGTTCCGTGTGCCTGGCAATTATTACAACCTTCTTCTTTTAAAAGTTTCATTGCGCGAAACCTTCTTTCCCCTGCTACTAAAATATTGTATTTTTTCTTCCCATTGACATCGTAAGGAGTAAACTCTTCTACTTTATGGTCTGTTCCCCATATATTATTCAGCACCTCTAAATGATGTCTTGTCTGTTCTTCGTCCAGTTGCACTACAATAATTGGACTTTCTAGTTTATGAACAGCAATACTGCTTGCAAGTTGCGGTATTTCATCAAACGTTCTTCTTGGTTGCTCTAATCTATTAATTGCCTCTATTGGTAACCAGGAGCCTTCAAAATAGTGTTCTAACCTTTCAGGAAGATTAGATGCACCAGAAGTTGTCAAGGTATCCCCATTAGCTATAGGAGATACTGCGGAAATATCTGGATTTGGAAAAACCCTTATGCTCGGGTCTCTCTCGCTTATTGGTGTCGCCATAATAAATTCTGAAAAAACTATAGCATCTAGCAATTGGCTTTTCAACAGCATCTTTTCAGTGCAAAGAAGAACTTGTCTATAAATCTGGGGATAATTCTTTTTGTAGACTTTCTAAGGTTGTTCTGGCCTTAGCCAAGACTCTGTCTTTTAATTTTTCCAATGTCTCACCTTTTTCTCTTGTTATCCCAACCGCCCTTCCCCACGCAACTCCGCGAGCAAACCATTCTAAAGCCTGAGGATATTCCTTTATTCTTCTCGCATTGGAAACGATATCGACCAAAGAAGCTCCTTCTTCTCCTTGCCTTAAACCCTCTCTCCATAAAGAGAAAACCAAAGCTTCATAGAAAGGATTTTCAAATTCAGGATTATTCGTTTGTCTTCTTCTAAAAATAAAGGGGTTTACTTGCGAATTCTCTTTTCTCATGCGGACATTTTACTATATTTATAAAATCTTATACCTACCTATTACTTCTTACATGCTAAAATATGCTTATGACAATTAAAGTTTTTCACTTAAATATTTACACGGGGA
>JAKAEH010000073.1 GCA_021825955.1 bacterium
CTGCTACGAATAGTAGGTAAGGCGAATGGTAAAAGTTGGAGGACTGATGCCGCACTCATCTAAAAAACCACCCCAAAGGTGGTTTTTTGGTATTTGACTTTGCCCAGTGTAAGACTGAGCTTTTCGAACGCATCGAATGTATTTTGGTGGAAAAATAAATTTATTGCTATAATAAGCTAAATGAAGATAGCTTTATTCGCAGACACTTATTATCCTGATTTAAACGGCGTTGTGATTTCGGTTGACAATATTGCCAGAGAACTTCGTGCAAAGGGACACAAAGTCTATATTTTTGCTCCTAAAATAAAAGGCCCACATAAAGATTCTGACCTTGACTTGATAAGACTTCCTTCAATAAAAATTCTTTCAAAAGTTGAGCCGGAAATTCATTCTCCAATACCGTGGTTTAATAAAGAATTTAGAAGAATGTTTAAAGAGGATTACGATATAATTCATGCTCATGGTAATGGTCCATATTCCGCGCTTGGACTTATTGTTGCAAGAGTAAAACACATTCCTTTTGTTATGACTTTTCATACAGTCCATTCGCTATATACGCATTATATTTTTGGCGGTAAACTTATTAAACCCGGGCACGTAGAGCTGTTCTTAAAAATTTTCGCAAACCGTTGCGATTCTATTTTAACTGTTTCTCAAAAAATGAAAGATGAGTTGAGAAGATATGGTGTTAAAAAACATATTTACGTTACCCCTAACTTTCTGGATTTAAAAAGATTCAGAAGTCTAAAAAAAGGCTATTTGCATAAGAAACTAAATCTTCCTGAAGATATACAAATTATTATTACGGTAGGGCGCATAGGAAAAGAAAAAAATATTGATTTTCTTCTCAGGATGTTTGAAAAAGTTTATGCAGAGAATAAGAATGCTCATTTTGTAATTATCGGGCAGGGTCCGGAAAAAGAAAATCTTGAAAAATTAGCTGAAAAATTAGGTGTTTCGGACAGAGTGCATTTTACCGGCAAAATAAGCTACGAATTTATGCCTCAGGCTTATCACGATAGTGATATTTTTGTTTTTGCATCTTTTACCGAAACTCAGGGGATTGTTGTCTTGGAAGCAGACGCAGCAGGGGTACCGTCCGTTTTAAATGATGATGCTGCTTTTAAGAATATGGTTTATGACGGAAAAAACGGTTTTTTGGTTTCGCTGGATGAGGATGAATTCGCCGAGAAAATTTTGAATTTGTTAAAAAATGTAAAATTAAGAAAAAAAATGTCCATTGAGGCCAGAAAGATTGCTTTTGAAGATTTCAATCCGGAAGTTTTAACAAACAATCTTTTAGAAATATACGAAAAGACGATTGACGAGGCCAGAAAATGAGAAAAGCAGCAGTAAGAGCCATTACAGAGGAGCCGATTGATGAAATTTGGAAAGAAATAATAGATGTTAAAAATTGGGACAAGCTCATAAAATTTGTAAAGAAAATTTACATAAGCGATCCGGTTAGAGAAGGCACATATTTTTATGATATTACGGCTATTTTAGTTCTTCCGACTCCTATAAAACACAAGATTGTAAAGATAGAAAAATATAAAAAGTTTTGGATGGAAGCGTATCTTCCGCTTGGAAGCGGAAAAATGTTTCAGACGATTGATATAAAAAATAAAAACGGGAAAAAAGAAGTTAAAATTGAAATTAAATTTTACATAAGTTTTTTTCTTTTTGACTGGATTTTTGGGCCAATTCTTGAAATAAGATTAAAGCAGATGATTGTGGAAACTTTAGAAAAGTTGGATAATAAAATAAGAGCAAAAAATCTTAAGAAAGGAATCAGCAGAAAATCAGAAATTATTTTAGATAGATGAATAATAGACCTTTGATTTCAGTCGTGGTTGCTGCTTATAACGAGGAGGAGTATCTTCCAAGATGTCTGACCGCCGTTACCTCGCAAAATTTTCCCAAAGAAGAATATGAGATTGTTGTGGTTGATAATAATTCTACCGACAAAACTGCGGAAATTGCCAAAAGCTTTGGTGCCCGAGTCATAAGGGAAGAGAAGCAGGGTAATACCTATGCCATAAGTAGGGGCATGAACGAGGCAAAAGGGGAGATTATTGCCAATACAGATGCCGATACAGTCGTAGCGCCGGACTGGCTTAACAGAATAAAAGAAATTTTTAACGATCCAAAGGTTGTGGCAGCAACAGGAACGGCTAATATGGATACGGGGAATAGGTTTTTTAACTGGTTGTCAGGAGATTTCTACGAAGGGTTCTTAAAATTTAATTTTCTTTTGGGAAAAACCCATATTACCGGATTTAATATGGTTGTAAGAAAAAGCGCTTTTGAAAAAATTGGGGGCATAAACGAAAAGTTTACTATGAGTAGCGATGTTGATTTAGGTTTGAGGATGGGGAAAGTGGGCAAAGTTGTTCTTTCTTCTAAGCTTAAAGCGACAACCTCTGTGCGCAGATGGGAGAGTAGTCCTCTTAGTACGCTTTTTGCCTACTTTAAAAGCTACATTTATGTTGTCTGGTTAAGAAAACCCCCGCCTGTTAAGCAAAACGTTGTGAGATAGCTTTTAATAACCTTATAATTTTGCTATACTTAGCCTGCGGCGCGGTGGTGAAGCGGCTAACACAGCTGTTTGCAGAACAGTCATTCAGGGGTTCGAGTCCCCTTCGCGCCTCCGAAAAACACTTGGGTGGCTAGTTCATCGGTAGAACGCTTCTCTGATAAAGAAGAGGTGGATGGTTCGACTCCATCGTCACCCACAAGCTTATCAACTTCTAAAGAACCTCTTTTAAGCCCTATAGATTTTGCATCTGGAAATTGATACCCGTTTCGTTGTATCTTAATAGTAGGGGTAGATTGAATTTATGCTAGTAATTCCATATAAGAAAACAATTACGGGAATAGGGCTTTTTATGTTTCTGGTTTTACTTGTTCCGTTAACAGTTTTTCTTGTAAGACAACAGCAAACAACAGGAAGTAGCGCCGCGGAAATACCGATTGCTACTTATAACGGAGTATCGATATTTAAGTCAGATTTAAGTAATCTAGCCGCAGAATCTTACTCTAAGAGTCCGGAAAATCTAGATGCAGCACAGTTGAAAAGTCTTTTAAATACATATGTCGAACAAAAAATTTTAGATTCACAAAATTTAGGTGATATTTCAAAAGAATTGGCTACTGCTCAAAGCCAGGGTTTTACAGGCAGCAGTGCTAAATACGAAGCTTTAAAACAGAAATTGATAGAGACGCGTTTCAAAAGTTGGGAATTGTATTCCATTGATTTCTGGCTGCCTCAGCAAGATGATTTAAGTAAGGCGGACTCTAAAAGACAGCAAGAATCTGCCGATGTAAAGGGAGCTTTGGACTTTGCTAAGGCACAAATGGAAAAAGGAGTTTCTGTTTACGATATAGCCGGGCAAATTAAACAAAAATTCCCCTCGATTTATAACATATTAGGGGTAAACTCTTATCAGTTTAAAGATTCTTCAGATCCGAGCGCTTGGGATACTCCTACGACTTATTACTACGCTAAAGACAATAAAGATACCACATTTTACAAGACGTTATACGGCATGAATGAGCAAAGTCCTGTTACGGAAATATTAAGTGAAGCAAATATGGGAGGGAGTGTAATAAAGATTGTAAAAGTTAATAATCCTGACGGAATAACCGATAATTATGAGGATTGGCTTTCTAGTCAAGAATCCAGCTTTGTAATTACAGACAGTGCATTAAAAAGTGCAAATTAAGTAATAGAATGAAAAAATTATTCAGTAAAATTATTTTAAGCTTATTCTTCCTTATACTTCTTACCTTAAGTAAAACAGAGGCTAATGCTGCTTATAATTCTTATTGTCCTACAAATGGTTATATTTATACGCATTTTTGCTTACAGATGAGCGTTACTGCAACAACCGTAAATCTTCCGGCCGGCAAAAATTTATATATCGGCTGCGAAGGCGACGGCGGGAACAATTATGTTATAAATAAATCGTGGGATAGTAGCAAAAAAGTATGCGTTGGTCAGTATTGTAATGGGACTTATGGCGGAACTAAAGGCACGAATTGGTGCGAGGGGGAAATACATTCTATTATTAGTAATAATGGAGCAGCTACTCAAACCGGATCATATAAACTAACTCACTGTTCCTGTCCTGGAGGTACTGCAACTGATGGTGACGGTTGTCTAAAACTTGCTATTTCAAGTACTACTCCCTCTATGTCTAATGCCTGCTATGTTCCAAGACCAAATTTTACCGGTATGACGCCGCAGGATTTAAAATGTACCGTCATTCCACCCGCAGGCCAATGTGGAATTAATGGGACTACAATTTACCCTTCGGTAAAAATTGTCTGTCCAACGCCTACGCCTACGCCAACCGTCACGCCAGCATGTAATGTAGGTCCGGTAATAAACGTTAAGGTTAATTGTCCAGCTTGTAGTGGTCAATAAGCATGAAAAATAAAAAAACTAAACTTCTGATATTAGGAATTCTTTTGATAACTGTAATCGCTTTGCCGATTACAATTTATCTTGTTCAACAACAACAAACGATTAAACAAAGAGCAGCTGGCCCATCTTGTACAGTTCCGTACACAAGTACTTGCTCTTGGGATCCCGTAACTGTTTATACAGGGAATAGCATCTCTTATCATTATAAAATTACTGATCAAACAGGCGTGGTTGTATTGGAAGGGAATACGACTGCTACTTCGGTTAATTTTCCAATTTCCATGGGTGTTCAATATCACTGTTCAGTTTACGCCACGAACGGAGTTTGTAATGGTTTGGCAGGGAGCGCAGATAGTACTTGTAATTTAGCGCCAACAGCAACTCCAACGCCAACTCCAACTGCAACACCAACCTTAACTCCAACGCCAGTCCTGACGCCTACACCCTCGTCTACACCGACGCCGACCCTAACTCCTGCGCCAACGGATACTCCCACTCCAACCGTAACCCCAACGGATACACCGACGCCGACCCTAACTCCTGCTCCGACTCCAACGCCAACTATAACTCCTGTGCCAACGAATGCACCAACACCGACCCCAACAGTCGTAATAGTTCAGGTAACTCCAACTCCTACGCCTACCCAAATCGCGCTGGGCCCGACGTCAACGCCTGCTCCCAGCCTTGCGCCTACAGGGCCTGGTTCTACTCTTGTAAAAGTAGGAGGAATTGGGTTACTGCTTGCAATCGTGGGAGGTATTCTTTTGTTCGCTTTGTAAGTATGGAATCCGGTTCTGTGGAAAAATTTATAGCAGTAATGGCTCAAAACGTGCGTTCTTAAGCGGCAATTTCCTCAATTGCGTTTGAAACTCCTGCATTTGTTTGTACTGCAAAAATTCTTCTGTTGGGAAGATTTGCCCAGTCTCTCATCCAAGACTCTTCTAATGCGGTTTGCGCCAAACGCTTTGACATATCCAAATCAGGAGTTTCTATAATTAGTCTATCCGTATTTGAAAAAGGCTTACTTGGGTCCGCATGATTTTTTATAGCATTTTTGCCGATAGGGTATTCAAGTTGATCCAGTGCCTGAGCCAGATCTTCTTCTCTAATATTCGTTCCTTCTCTTGGAACATGAATTTTGAATACAGAGCCCGGAGCTATTGTTAAGTCGGGATACTTTACTCTTACAGATCTGATATCGGTTGAAAGG
>JAKAEH010000074.1 GCA_021825955.1 bacterium
CTTTCCTATCCAAATAAAAAAGCAATTGAGTGGTGCGTAATGATTGGACTTGCACTAAACTGTAAAATTCCACTATTTTCAAAATTTGACAGAAAAAATTATTTTTATCCAGATTTGGCAAAAGGGTATCAAATATCCCAATATGATAAACCATTCTGCGTTAATGGATATCTTGTACTTTCTAACGGAAAGAGAATTGGAATTACCAGGGTCCACATGGAAGAGGATACCGGAAAATTAATTCATGAAAATGTAGATGGTAAAAATGTAAGTTTAATTGATTTCAACCGCTCCGGTGTCCCTTTAGTAGAAATAGTTACACAGCCGGATTTTGAAACGGCAGAAGAAGTAAAAGAATATCTCCAAAAATTACAACAAATTGTCAGGTATTTAGACGTTTCAAATGCTGATATGGAAAAAGGAGATATGCGACTTGAACCCAATATCTCTCTTAAAAAAGAAGGCGAAAAAGAACTTCCCAAATACAAAGTGGAGGTAAAAAACATTAATTCGTTTGCCTTTGTTGGAAAAGCAATTGATTTTGAAATAAAAAGACAGAAAGAAATTTTAGAAAAAGGAGAAACTCCAGTTCAGGAAACAAGAGGATTTGTGGAAAAATCATCTTCTACGGTTTCGCAAAGAGTAAAAGAAGAAGCCTCTGACTACAGATACTTCCCAGAACCTGATATTCCCCCAATCAGATGGTCTGAAACTGAAATAAATAAGCTTAAAGAAATGCTCCCGGAGTTACCAGATGAAAAAAATCTTAGATTTCAGAAGCAATATGGATTGTCCGCTTACGATTCAGAGATATTAATGAGACACAAAGATCTTGCTATCTATTTTGAGGAAACTGTGTCCATTGGGAACAAATACGCTTTGACTCCAAAGCAAATCGCAAACTTTATTATTAACCAGAAAATAAATTTTGAAAAAATTTTTCCAGCCGAAGTTATTAAGACGATTATCAAGTCAAAAGAAATAATTGATGTAGATGAAAATGAACTTGAAAAAACCATCAAACAGATTATAATGGAAAACGAACAGGCGGTACTAGATTTTAGAAATGGCAAAACTCAAGTTGTCGGATTTTTAATAGGAATGGTAAAGAAAAAAATGCCAAAAGGAAATACAGATAAAATAAAAACTGTCCTAGAAAAGGAGTTACATGACAGAAGGTAGTGAGATTCCTGTTGGAGGTATTAGTCAAAAAGTTAGGCCTACTGGAAAAATAAGAGGAGAGATTAATTCTCGCGTAGACGAATTCAGAAATACGGCTAACAGATTCGGGGTTGATTTATCAGGAGTTCCAAAAAGATTCATAATTCATCAGGCAGCTGCCGGAGTAAGACTTGAAAGAAAACGTGCAGAAGCAGAGGAAAACAGCCTTAACGACCCGCTTACCGGCCTTACTAGAAAAGAACATTACGAAAGTGCATTTATAAGGGAATTTAAACTATGGGAAAGAGGAACCATTCATGGATTGGCAGTCGCAAACGTCGATTTAGACGAATTTGGCTTAGTTAACAAACAATATGGCCATGACATAGGGGACGCAATATTAAAAGGTGTAGGAGAAGCTATCAGAACGAGCGTAAGACAAACAGATGTAACTGGGAGAGTTGGTGGCGAAGAGTTTGAGATTGCTATGCCGATTGACACTCCCACAGAATATGCGGATTTAACAGAAAGGCTAAGAGTAGCTATCGCAAAAATTCCAAGAGAAGACAAAACTCTCACACCCAGTATCGGCATTGCTGAAGCCACAAAAGGAGATACGCCTGCAACTTTAATGAAAAGAGCAGATGCAGCAATGAGGCTTGCAAAAAAGCTGGGCAGAAATAGAACAGTTGTCTCATCGGTGAGCGAATCAGGTGTTGAATATCATGACTTATCTACTGGGAAAAAATATTCAGTAACAATGGGAGAGAATGGGTACATATCAGAGTACAAAGAGCTTCAATAAGTATGGCAGATTTTGTTCACCTTCATAACCATAGCGAATATTCTCTTTTAGACGGGCTTTCTAAAATAAAAGAGATGGTTCACCGTGCAAAAGAACTTAACATGAAGGCAATAGCCATCACCGACCACGGAAATATGTACGGCACGATTCTATTTTACAAAACTTGTCTAGAAGAAGAAATCAAACCAATCATAGGCTGCGAAATATACGTTAGCAAAAGATCACGACACGATAAGGAAGCAGGGCTGGATAGCGACTCTAACCATCTTATTCTGCTTACTAAAAATCAAACTGGCTATAAAAACCTGATGAAAATTATTTCAATTGCCAATTTAGAGGGTTATTACTATAAACCAAGAACGGATATGGAGCTTTTAAGAGAACATAGCGATGGGTTAATCTGCTTAAGCGCCTGTGTTAACGGTTATGTTTCAGATCCACTTTTAGCAAATCAGGAGGAAACAGCTGTCAAAAGAGCAGAAAAACTATCTGAAATTTTCGGAAAGGATAATTTTTACCTTGAGATCCAAAAACATTTAAATGTTAAAGACCAAGACATTCTAAACGAAAAACTGATTAAATTATCTGAAAAACTTGGAATTCCTCTGGTGGCGACAAACGACAATCATTACATTTATAATACGGATGCCCAAGCTCAAGAAGCTTTACTTTGTATCCAAACACAAACTACACTTGATACTCCAAACAGAAAACTTTCGATGATTTCTTCCCCTGATTTTTATATTAAAAGTCAAGAAGAAATGGCAGGTCTTTTTATTCAAACCCCTGAGGCTATAGAAAACACAATAAAAATAGCCGATATGTGTAATCTGGAAATTCCTTTAGGCAAATGGATTATGCCAGTATTTAAGGTCCCAAACGAGAAGACACCGGCCGAATTCATTACGGAAAAAGTTGACGAAGGATTAATAAAAAGATACAAAAAAATAACTCCGGAAATTAAAGAAAGAGCTGACTACGAATTATCAGTAATTCTTAAAAAAGGATATGAAACATACATTCTAATCGTTGCGGACTTTGTTACTTGGGCAAAATCTCAGGGGATAACGGTTGGTCCTGGAAGAGGGTCAAATGCAGGTTCAATAGTCTCATATGCGCTTGGCATATCGGACATAGACCCTTTATTTTTTAAACTTCCTTTTGAAAGATTTTTAAATCCGATGCGTCCTTCTCCACCAGACATTGATTTGGACTTTGCAGACAACAGAAGAGACGAAGTAATTGAATACGTTACCGAAAAATACGGAAGGGATAAAGTCGCCCAGATAATCACCTTCGGAACAATGGAAGCTAGAGGTTCTGTTAGGGACACCGGAAGAGTCATGGGACTACCGTATGCTGCACCAGACAGAATATCCAAAATGATTCCTCCGGGCTGGCAGGGTCACGCAATGACGATTGATAAAGCTTTGGAACAAAATCCAGAATTAAGACTGGTTTACACAACAGAGGCCGAAACAAAAAAACTATTGGATCTTGCAAAAAAACTTGAAGGAGTCGCCAGACACGCATCCGTCCACGCCGCAGGAGTTGTTATTGCTGATAAAGATATTACTGAATACACACCTCTTCAAAGAGAAACAAACGGGGATAAAATAATAACTCAGTATGACATGTACAGCATCGGAGAAGACGGTGTCGGCCTCTTAAAAATAGACTTTTTGGGGCTTAGAAATTTAACCATTATTCAAGAAGCTTTAAGATTTATAAAACAAAATCAGGGAAAAGACGTTGATTTTTCCAGTATATCTTTTGATGACGAAAAAACCTATAAACTACTGGCTTCCGGCGAAACAACAGGTATTTTTCAACTTGAATCTTCCGGAATGAGAAGATACATAAAAGAATTAAAACCTACTTCGATTTTTGATTTACAGGCAATGGTCGCGCTTTACAGGCCGGGTCCGATGGCCAACATTCCCGAATTTATAAAACGCAAGCATAATCCAAATCTCATAAAATACCCTGACAAACGCTTGGAAGATGTACTTAAAGAATCCTACGGAATAATAACCTTTCAGGACGATTTGTTATTAACCGCTATTAAAGTTGCAGGCTATTCTTGGCTTGAGGCTGATAAATTAAGAAAAGCTGTCGGAAAAAAGATTCCTTCTGAAATGAAAAAAGAACACGACCATTTTATACAAGGTTGTGTTTCGAATGGGATGGCACAAAAGAATGCGGAGTCCCTTTGGATTCTATTTGAACCTTTTGCTGGATATGGTTTTGGGAAAGCACACGCTGCCTGCTACGCAACAATCGCTTTTAGAACAGCCTATTTAAAAGCTCATTTTTCTGTTGAGTTTATGACAGCCCTTTTGACCGCTGAATCTCGAGGTAGCTCGGGTCCTGTTAAAAATGAAAAAATTGCTCAAGCGGTTGCAGAATGCAAAAGATTAGACATAGTTGTTCTTCCTCCTGATATTAATAAATCAGGTAACGAGTTTGAAATCGAAAATGGCACAAAAATCAGGTTCGGTCTATCCGCAATAAAAAATGTCGGTGAAGCGGCCATCGGAAGCATCTTAAAACAGAGAAAAGAAAAAGATTTTAAGGATTTGGAAGATTTTTGCCTGCGCGTCGATTTGGGAGCCGTGAACAAAAAAACTGTAGAAAGCCTTATCAAATCTGGAGCCATGGATAGTTTTGGAAAAAGAGCTAACTTATTAATAAACTATCCAGAAATTATAGAAAAGTCTCATAAAAAAATTAAAGACGTCCAATCTGGACAAACAAGTTTGTTTGGAGAATCTGATGAAATAAATAACACGCCTTTAACAAAAAACGTAGAAGATTTTTCCGAAAATGAGAAATTGGCTTTTGAAAAAGAATTCCTTGGTTTTTACTTAACCTCTCATCCGCAAATGGAAAGTTTGGCAAAAATTAAAAAACTAATTACCCATGAAATCGAACTTTTAATTGAAGAAAATGAGGGAACTCAGGTAACCGTTGGCGGTTTAATCGAAAATATAAGAAGAATATTTACTAAAAAAAACAACAACGAAATGGCTTTTATTACTTTAAGCGATGAAAAAGGCGTGCTTACTGAGTGTATTGTCTTCCCAAAAGTGTTTGAACGCTACAAGACCTTGCTTTCCAAAGATACTGTAATTTTAGTAAAAGGAAAAATTGACACCAAAAATGACAAACCAATAATTATTGCCGAAAATATTCAGTCTTTTAGTAATTTTTCTTCTTGACTAGAATATTTTTTACCTTTAAAATATAGCTGATGGTTTCATTCGCAGCAGAACCTATTTTTAGATTGGGCTTTTTTAGTGTTACAAACTCCTTTTTGGATACTTTACTTGTCGACTTTATAATAATTGGTTTAATATTATCCGTAAGAAATAAAATAAGTTTAATTCCCGGAAAGCTTCAGACGGTTATAGAAACATTACTGCAGGAATTTTATAACATTACCTACTCCGTTGCAGGAGAGAACACGATGAAAATATTTCCTTTTTTTATGACCTTTTTCTTGTTCATCTTAATCGCCAACTGGACCGGTTTAATTCCTGGGATTTCTGCTATCGGCATACACGAAGAGGGAAAAATCGTACCATTTTTAAGAGCTGCAACTAGCGACTTTAATGTTACCCTGGGACTTGCTCTAGTTT
>JAKAEH010000075.1 GCA_021825955.1 bacterium
GAACTTAGCAAATCGGGGACAGGATCAACTTTTTTCGTAGATTTTAGAAAAATCATAGCTTTACCTCCTTTCCTTGAAAGTGATTTAAGGCTACGATTAAGGCTGATTTTTCTTTAGGATCAATCTTAGAAATAAGATAGGTTCGAACATCGTCCCAGATGGTGCACAAGACCGGATACCCTCGTTATCAAATGACCGAATAGCTTGATATAACGGGCTAATCTTGCGGTTCAATCCTCCATTATAGTTCCATGACAGTTCAGTATCAAAGATTGAACCAAGAAGCACTTTAGCCTGATAAATACTGGACCTTTTATAGGTTTCGCCTAAATCCGCAAGCCTAGTCTTAAGAAACGAGGTTACATTATCGACATTGTAATTATCAAAAGTTGTGTCTTCTTTAACAATTTGTTGTTTCGTTATTTGGTCTTCTATTACACTGCTTTGTTCCTTAAATATTTCATCTGAGTAGATACCGGCAAGATTTTTCTCAACTAGCTGTTTTCTTACAATCTTAAGCCTTTCTATTTCGACATCCGCTTCTGCCTTGATTTTATTAAGCCTGGAAACCCTCTCATGATAATTCCTGTATATATAATTTATGAACAGATTAAGACATTCTTTCTTGGGCGAAATCTCTTTTAATAGCGAAACTAGTACGTTTTCCAAGTCTTCTACTTTTATTGACACTGTAACACACTTTTGTTTATTTCCTCATCTGTAATAGGCGTATTTCTTGTGTCTGCTCTTACTCCAACCGCCGGTTAAACCAGTTCCGCATTTTCCGCATCTGATTATTCTTCTTAAAGGCAAATCGTCCCTGGAATGGACTCTTGTTGCCAAGGCCACCTGATTAACGTTTCTGCCGTCCAAAATCGCCTGGATTTTATAGAACTGAGCTTCTGTAATCATTGGCACGTGTTGGCCCCGTACTTCTTCTTTATAAGTCTTTGAAGCCATTATTCCCATATAGAACTTGTTTCTAAAAATCATGCCTGCCGTCTGCGGTCTGATAATGTATTCTTTGCCCTTTTTGAACCATCTTAAGCCCCAACCGTTCATTATTACGGCCATCTCGGATAGACTCTTTGATCCGGTCGCCATCAACTCCCACGCCCTTTTAACGTTGTACCAGGTTTTAGGGTCTTTAACCACATATCCTGCCTGTTTAGCATAACCAATGGGTGCATATCCGCTTACAATCTGCCCTGAAAGGAATCTTGCCCTAAGTCCGTTTCTGGCTCTTTCGCTTCTAATGTCGTTATCGAGCTGTGCAAATCCCGCCAGAATTGTTTCTACCAGCTTTTCCGTAGGACTGTCACCGGTAGGTTCGGTGGCCGAAATAATTGTGACGTTTTTCTCCGCCAGCTTTTTTCTGATTGCCAAATAATCTGCAGTTTGTCTTGAAATTCTGTCCAAGCGATAGACAAAAACTGCCTGAATTCGATTACAATTTTTACGACAGTATTCAATTAAACTAATCAACGTTGGCCTTCCAAGAATACTTTTGGCAGAACGACCTTCCTCCCTGAATACCTCTATTACTTCATATCCTCTTTTTTCAGCTTCTTTTTTACAAATGGTTTCCTGTGTATCTAATGAAAAGTTATCAACCTGTTCTTCCGTAGAGACCCGAAGATAAACTACGGCCCTTTTGCCGTCTGCGTAAATAGTGCCTTTCGGGTTCATATTCCCCCTTTCTCGTGTAAAAGTTCTTGGAGACTCAAGCCTTTAAATATCGTTCTTTCAAAATCATCAAGCCAACTTTCCGCTAAATATTGAATTTTTGTAATAGCTTCTTTCAACTGCTCTATGCTATAGCTTTCCGCAAGCGATCCCAGTATTTGTTTGGCCTGTTGAATATTCTTTTCTTCATATCTTTACTCCGGAAATAAATCATCTAAAGACTTTTTAAGAGGAATAGAAACAGCATTTGGGGACGAAGGGGTAGGGGATTTAGGACTAGTCTCGCTTAACACTTCAACTAATGGAGTAACAATCTTATCTTCAGTTATCAATAATTGTTGTTGCAAAGCTTCCATATTTGAATACACATACTATCGAGATATAGATATTATATATCTAAATATAGATAGCTGTCAAGAGGCTAAATACTCTAGGTTTTATACATATAAATGTGGGTATTTTTAAGTTTGTGGTATACTACGCTCAATAATTTAAGCTTCTGTCCACCTGCCCGGAAAGTATGAAAAACTTTCAACAGTTGGAAGCTAACAATTTACTTCAACTTCTGTCCAATAACCTGCCGGGAAATCCTGTTGTTAAAATTCTCTTTTCTTTAATTCCATATATCCTCGCAGCTTTAGTAATAATTTTTTGTGTATATCTATTAAGAAAGCTCTTTGCTTTGAAGTTATTCTTAGACGAAAAACAAATCCTGCTTGAAATTACTCCTCACTCATTTACGGAAAAAGAAGCGTATACAACAGAGCAACTTTTTTCCCTTATCCATGCTTTCGGAAGACAAAAATCTTTTAAGGACAAACTGTTGGGAAAAAGAAATCGGTTCTCGTTGGAAATAGTTTCAACAAAGAACGAAGGTATAAGGTATCTGATAAGGACAACTTCCGATAAGGCGAATACTTTGAGAAAAACTTTAATATCATATCTTCCCCAGATTTCCATTAAAGAAGTCAACGATTATATTTCCAAGAACTTTGAAGATTTAAGAAAAAGTAAATTCAAGATTGTTGGGTTTAAGTTGAAAAACCATTTTGCGTATCCTCTTAAGAAACAAAACCTTCTCGATAAGCACGACCCGATTTCATATATTACCGGGATGATGACAAAACTAAATCCCCAGGAGTTAGTGTCCTTGCAAATATTAGTTTCTCCGGTAAAACTTAAGGAAACTAAAAAGATACAGAAGTTTATCCTAAAAAACGGGGATGTCGTTCATTACCTAAACTCTAACAAAATATTCAGATTTCTTTCAAAAGCGCCCAGTAAAAATATAGAAAGGCAGTCGTCTTCTGAGAAAAACTTAGTCGAATCAATTGAAGAAAAGGTCAAACAACCGCTATTTGAAACTTCCATTAGGCTTTTGTTGGTTTCCAACAGCAAAGAAAACATCTCGGACAGGTTAAGCGGAGTAAATTCGTCATTTGGGACGTTTTCCCTGTCGGATTACCAGTCAATATCCCAAAATAAATACCCGAATATCGGGTACATAAATAAACTGTTATTTTTCGCTTTTCAGAAAAGGTTAACCCTTTTAAATAAATCTTTTCTTTCAGTTTCCGAGATTTCATCCATTTATCATTTTCCGTTTTCAAACACCTTAAGCGCCGAAGATCTTGTTAAGACCCACAGCAAAGACCTTCCCTCCCCGTTATCATTGAAAATTAAGAATTTTGATATTACTTTTGCCAAAAATTTATACGGCGGAAGTGAAACTCCTATCGGGTTAAGCGAAGAGGAAAGGCAAAAACACGTTTATGTAATAGGCGCAACCGGAACGGGCAAAACTACCTTAATTTTATCAATGGCGGAAAATGACATTCAAAAAGGGAAAGGCCTTTGCATTATTGACCCGCATGGTGATTTAGCGGAATCAGCGGTTTCGCTTATCCCTGAAAAAAGAAAAGAAGACTTAATATACTTTAATCCGGACGACATAAAATACCCGATTGGGTTAAACCTTTTAGAACTTTCCCCTAATGATGATGAAGATGAAATACTAAGAGAAAAGGAACTTATAACGGAAAGCGTTATTTCATTATTCAGGAAAATCTTTTCCGAAGTCTGGTCTGCCCACGCCCACAGGCTTGAATATATTCTAAGGAATACTATACAAACAGCCCTTTGCCTTGAAGACCCTAATATATTTACCGTTTATCATTTACTGACCGACCCTTCGTTCCAAAAAGAAACGGTAAACCATATAGACGACGAAAACCTCAAGAATTTCTGGAAAAACGAATTCGGAAAAGCCGGGGATTACCAGAAAGTGAAAATGATAGGCCCGATCACTTCAAGAATTGGAAGGTTTTTGTTTTCTCCGACCGCCAAAAGAATAATGGAACAGACTAAATCCACAATAAACTTTGATGAAATCCTTGACAGCGGAAAAATATTAATTTGTAACCTTTCGAAAGGTAAAATAGGGGAAGACAATTCCGAAGTTTTGGGAATTATGATACTGACTAAAATTCAACTGGCGTCACTCAAAAGAGCAAGGAAACCCCAGGAAGACAGAAAACCTTTCTATTTATATGTTGATGAGTTCCAAAACTTTGCCACACCCTCATTTATCCAAATGCTGTCGGAGTCAAGAAAATATAAAGTTTTTCTGACAATGGCGGAACAATCTACATCACAACAAAAAGACAGAAACATTGTTAACGTAATTTTAGCAAATGTAGGCACCGTTATTTCTTTTAGAAGCGCAAATCCTGATGATGAAAAATTGATGCTTCCGCAGTTTTCTCCATACATACAAACGGGAGAAATCTCCAATTTACCGTTGTATAAATTTTACATGAAAATCTCAGCGGTTAATCCGGATGAACCCTTTTCCGGCATGACAGTTCCGGTTGAAATACCCAAAAATACTAAACAATTTAAAGAATTTATAGAGCTTTCAAGAACGCACTTCGCCAAACTCTATGTAAAACCAAAAACTACTAAAAAGCAGACGGAAACGATAGAAAATTCAAATAATACGACAATTAATAATGAGTCTTTACCTGAAGATCATGTGGTTAAAATTGTGTCAGCGCGTTGACACAGAAATTTACTGTTTTTAAGGCTAATTATGAACAAATCACAGCTTCTATATATCTTATATGTATATAAGAGGATGTAAATAACAATCCGATAATCAAAGTATGAAAAAAATAGAAGTACCAAAAGTAACAAGCAAAGAAAGAGAAATAATTAATCTAATCGCTAAATTCCGTTTCCTTAATTCAATCCATATCCAAAAATCATTAGGACATAAATATCACAATAGAGTTAACAGCTGGTTAAATAACTTAGTCGACAAGAAATTAATCTGTAAAATTGTAGACAAAAAAGACGTTACTAAACCACCGATATATTGTCTTACCCAAAATGCGAAATATATTTTAATTGAAAGCGGAAATATAAATAAGAATTTTCTTAAATGGTTATATAAAGAAAAAGACAGGGACGAGAAATTTATTGCCCATCATCTTTCACTTGCCGATATTTACATATTTTTTCTTTCCAAACAAAAGAAAAATACAATACTTAATTTTTTCAATAAACATGAATTGAGGACTTACAAATTTTTTCCTGAAGACTTACCGGATGTGTATATTTACACTAAAACAAAAGGAGTAAGCAACAGATATTTTCTTAATCTATTTGAAGAATACACTCCGAAATGGGCTTTAAGAAGAATAGTAAAAGATTACATCTCCTACTTTGAAAACGGAGACTGGCAAAATAACACTAAAGAAAAATTTCCGAAGATACTTCTTGTAGCACCTGACGAAAACACCAAAAAACATTTGAACTTTTTT
>JAKAEH010000076.1 GCA_021825955.1 bacterium
TACTTCGACTCCGAGAGGGGCATCCTGTAACCAACGATAAGTCTAAAATTGTTATAGAAGCAATTTTTGGTCTTGGGGAACTTATCGTGGGAGGAATTGAAAACCCCGATCACTATGAAGTATTAAAAAGCGACTTGTCTATTACTACAAAAAATTTCGCCTTGCAAAAGAAAATGCTTAAAAAAGTCGGCGCAGTAAACAAGGAGATTAAACTTTCCTCTTCACAAGGAAAAAAACAGAAAATCTCCGATAAAGAAATTCTTACTTTGGCCAAACTCGGTCTTGCGTTGGAAAAACACTATTACTTCCCCCAAGACAGCGAATGGGCAATAGAAAAAGACAAAGTATATCTTGTCCAAACAAGAGCCGTTACAACAACTAATGAGAAAAAACAGTCGAAAAAGGACATTCTTGAAATTGAAAACACATCGAGAACTCCGATACTAAAAGGAGACCCTGCGAGTCCGGGTATAGCCGCAGGCCCTGTTAGAGTAATCGAGAGCGCAAAAGAAATCGGGAAAGTATTACCCGGAGAAGTACTTGTAGCACCCCAAACAAACCCGGATTATGTACCCGCAATGAAAAAAGCTGTCGCAATAGTTACCAATAGCGGAGGAAGAACTTCACACGCTGCTATTGTGTCAAGAGAACTGGGAATTCCCGCTATAGTCGGAACAGAAAAAGCAACAAAAGTGCTTAAAACCGGAGAAGTTATCACAGTAAACGGAACGAAAGGTGAAATATATAAAGGTGGCCATTTAACTTCAAACATAAATAGAAATGTTATTAACCCCGAAGAGTTTATTAAAACAGCAACGAAGGTTTATGTTAATCTGGCCGAACCGGAACTCGCCGAAAAAATATCACAGGAAAATGTGGACGGAGTCGGACTTCTCCGCGCGGAATTTATGATGGCCGGGATAGGCACTCATCCCAAAAAACTTATTAGAGAAGGAAAAAAACATGTATTCATAGAAAAACTTGCAAACGATCTGGAAATGTTTTGCAAACCATTCAGTCCAAGACCCGTTATATACCGGGCTTCTGATTTTAAAACTAACGAATATAGGGCACTTATAGGAGGAAGGGCATTTGAACCGGAAGAACCCAACCCGATGTTAGGCTACAGAGGAGTTTACCGTTATATCCATGACCCTGAAGTATTTGAGCTTGAACTTGAAGCGATAAAAATCGTAAGAAACAAAAAAGGATTCAAAAATTTATGGATTATGCTGCCTTTCGTGCGAACTGTTAAAGAACTAGAAGAAGTCAAAAAAATAATAAATCTCTCCGGCCTTCAGCGTTCCCCTACTTTTAAATTGTGGATGATGGTCGAAATTCCCTCTAATGTAATTTTATTGGATGACTTTATCAACGCAGGTATTGACGGAGTCTCTATAGGCTCGAATGACCTGACAATGCTTCTTCTCGGAACAGACAGAGACAACGACGAAGTAGCTCCCGAATTTAATGAACTTAATCCTGCTGTTATGTGGGCCTTTGAACGTGTTATAAAAACAGCCCACAAACACGGCATAACAGCTTCTATATGCGGACAGGCAGCATCGACTTATCCTTCCCTGGTAGAAAAGTTAGTGGAATGGGGGGTAACCAGCGTTTCAATTTCTCCCGATGCCGTCGATAATACAAGAAAAATTATTTCTGCAGCGGAAAAAAAGATACTGGGCTAATATGGCGAAGATAAAGCAAATAGATGCAAGAGAAATATTAAATGCAAAAGGACTGCCGACTGTTGAAACAACAGTTACTTTAAGCGACGGAAAAACAGGAACAGCCTCTTGTCCAAGCGGAACATCCGTAGGAAACTATGAAGCAAGTGAAATAAGAGACCACGATGAGATGCGTTTCCAGGGAAATGGAGTATTAAAAGCTATTACGAATATCCATGACACAATCGCTCCCGCGCTTTTGGGAATGGAAGCAACAAAACAACCCGAAATAGATAAAAAAATGATTGAATTGGATGCGACACAAAATAAAGGGAGACTTGGCGCAAATGCAATTTTATCCGTGTCAATGGCTGTCGCTAAGGCCGCTGCAAAGAGTTCTTTACTTCCTACTTTTCTTTATCTTAGGGAATTTGTAAAAAAGGAAAATATACCCGTTAAGATTCCTTCACCTCTTTTTAATATATTAAATGGCGGAAAACACGCCGGAGAAAATGTCAATTTCCAGGAGTTTATGATAATTCCGGCTTCTTCAAAAACCTACAGCGAATCGTTAAATATGGCATTAATTCTTTATAATTCGCTCAAAAAAACCCTGGAGCAAAATAATTTAAGCACCCTAATAGGAGACGAAGGCGGATTTGCACCTAAACTTCAGAACAATAAAGACGGATTGAATCTCTTAAAACAAGCAATAGAAACTACTTCCTTCAGATTTGGCTTTGATGTTTTCCTGGGACTGGACGCGGCATCCACAAATTTCTTCAGCGAAGGAAAATATCACATAAAGGACAGGACCATGCCTCTTTCAAGTAACGACATGATTTCTTTTTACGAAGAGCTAAATAAAGATTTCCATCTTCTATATCTGGAAGATCCGCTTGCCGAGGACGATTGGAATGGTTGGTCGGACATTTATTCAACCCTATCCCAACAAACTTTAATTGTAGGAGATGACTTAACAGCCACTAACCCATACAGGCTTCAAATGGCTTTGGATAAGAAAACAATTACAGGAATCATAATTAAGCCAAATCAAATAGGAACAGTAATCGAATCTTTGGCCGTCGTCGAAGTCGCAAGACAAGCAGGGCTCAAAATTATTGTTTCCCATAGAAGCGGTGAGACAAATGATGACTTTATTGCAGATTTTGCCGTTGCGGTTTCCGCGGATTATGTAAAATTCGGTTCACCCGTAAGAGGAGAAAGAGTTGCAAAATATAATAGGCTCCTGGAAATAGAAAGAGAGATTAAATCACTGTAAGTTAAAAAGTACCACTACCTCACCTTTTATATTGGTGTCTTTATAATATTTGATTGCTTCCGAAAGTTTTTCCTTCCGTATCTCCTCATGAATTTTCGTCAGCTCTCTTGCCACCACAATATCTACATCACCAAAAATTTCATTGATTTCTTCCAGAGTATTTGCCAGCCTGAAGGGTGATTCAAAAAAAATCACAGTCTGCTTTATGAGGTTAAGAGATTTATTTACATTAATTAATAAATCTCTTCTGTGTCCCGGCTTTTTTGGCAGGAAACCTAGAAACATAAACTTATCGGTTGGCAAACCTGAACTCGCAAGCGCAGAGATAACAGAAGAAGCTCCGGGAATGGAAACAACATTTATCTCAAGAAGTTTACAATCTCTTACTAATTTGAAGCCCGGATCGGAAATTGTCGGTGTCCCGGCATCGGATACCAAAGCGAAATTATAATCTTTACTTAACATTTGTAAAATTTCCGGAATTCTTTTCATCTCATTGTCTTCATAGTAAGAGATTAATCTTGCTTTTATTTTCTTTTCCGGAAATTTAGTGTGAATACTTTTTATAAGTACTCCCGTAGTCCTTGTATCTTCACAAAGAATAAAATCAACCGAGCATAAAGTTTCTATTGCCCGCAAAGATATATCTTGTAAATTCCCGATTGGTGTTGCTACAATGTATAAAGTTCCCATACGCTAACTATGTTAGGACAATTAACAGGTCTTATTATACATCTAATACAGTCTTCAGGCTATTTTGGCGTTTTTGTTTTAATGGTTTTAAATGCTACCGCAATTCCAATCCCTTCGGAAGTCACACTTCCATTCGCGGGATTTTTATCGAATCAAGGAAGCTTATCTCTACCTCTTGTTATATTAATCGGAATATTGGGAGACTTAGCCGGATCACTAATAGGGTATTCTATCGGATATTTCCTGGAAGAAGCGCTTCTTTTAAATTTAATTAAAAAATACGGAAAGTTTATTCTGGTCACCGAACACGATTATCAAAAAGCAACCGGCTGGATAAAAAAATACGGAACACCTGTAGTTTTTATAGGAAAAATGACTCCGGGAGTAAAATCTTTTATTGCAGTAGCTGCCGGTATTACCGAAATTAAACCGGTTAAATTTATAATCGGCAATATCTTGGCCGCGGCAGTTTATGTTACTGCTGTCTCGTACATAGGTTTCTATTTAGGAAGCAAATGGGATGTACTTGGCGGGTATTTCAGAAAATTTGAAGTGGTAATTGTTGTTTTGTTAATCCTTGGACTTCTATTTTATATAAATTATAAACTCAAAATTATTAAATTCAGAAAAAAATAAATTACTGGAATCTTCGGACAAGTCCTACAACCCTACCCTGTATTAACAACGTATTTGGATAAATAGGATCCATTTCCGAGTTTGCGGGCCTTAATACAACTCTTCCGTCTTCTTTATAGAATTTTTTTAGTGTTGCAAGATTATCATCTACAATTGCAACGACAATGTCCCCGTTGTCTGCAACATTTACTCTTTCTATAACAACATAATCTCCGTCAAATATTCCTTCTTCAATCATTGAATTACCTTTTACCTGAAGTGCGTAGG
Organism: bacterium; assembly: GCA_021825955.1. The sequence goes on from JAKAEH010000076.1 coordinate 4,549, forward strand.
CAGTTTTTCCTCCGGAGATCATATTAGCTGCTACGAATACGGATGCGTTAGGGTCTGTGTGAGGTTCTAAGGGCTGTCCTGCCGCTATAAAACCCATCAACGGCAATTCAATAGCAGGCTCGCTTCCAAGCATCGACATAGTAACCTTCTCGTCTATTATTTTAAGCACTCTTGTGTTTCCGTCAACTTTTTGAACATATCCTTTTTCAACAAGTGAACGTATAAGGGTATGTACCGTAGAATTGCTCTTGTGCCCTGTAGCTTTTGCTATTTCGGCTAAAGTAGGTGAATACCCATACTGTCTTTGAAACTGGGCAAGAAACTCCAAAACTTCTCTTTCTTTTTTGTATAAAACTCCAGGCATAGTATTTCCGGAAAATTAATTATTTATCCGTATGTATATTTTATACGAAAAAAAGTGGAACTTTGTCAAGAAAACAATATAATACAAACTGGTTCAATATTCGAAATCTATGTTAAAATAGAATACTTATGAAGTTTAAACTTAAATCGGATTTCAAACCCACAGGCGACCAGCCCGATGCTATAGAAAAGCTTACCCAAAGCATTGAGAAAAAGAATAACCATCAGGTTTTGCTGGGTGTAACAGGAAGCGGCAAAACTTTTACGATGGCGAATGTTATACAAAATATACAAAAACCTACCCTTGTTATTTCTCACAACAAAACATTGGCAGGCCAGCTTTACCAGGAATTCAGGGATTTTTTTCCGAATAATGCGGTTTGTTATTTCGTTTCGTATTACGATTATTATCAGCCCGAAGCATATATTCCTCAAAGTGATACCTATATAGAAAAAGAGGTTGAAATTAACGAAGAAATAGACAA
>JAKAEH010000077.1 GCA_021825955.1 bacterium
ATCCGAAAGCTTAAATTTTGTCATTAAGTTTGTTTTTGCTTCTTCCTGGGTTTTGCTCTCTCTTATTGTCCTTATTACTGCGTCTATATTTTCAACAGCAATTTTTAATCCTTCCAAAATATGAAGCCTTGCCTTTGCCTGTCTTAATTCGAATTCACTTCTTCTTTTTACAACCAGATACCTGTGTTTTAAATATTCTTCGATAATTGTTTTTAAATTAAGAGTTTGCGGTGTTCCGTCAACAAGGGCAACTATGTTTGCCGGGAAAGTTGTCTGTAGAGCTGTGTGCTTATAAAGGTTATTTAAAATTTTCTTGGGCGAGCTGTCCCTTTTAAGCTCTACGACAACCCTTATTCCGTGTCTGTCCGATTCATCTCTTAAATCGGAAATGCCCTCAATTTTTTTCTCTTTTGCAAGATCGGCAATTCTTGCAACTAAAAGCGCTTTGTTTACCTGATAAGGAAGTTCGGTTATTATTATTGCGCTTTTTCCCTGGCCGATATCTTCTATTTCAGCTTTTCCTCTTATTAGTACTCTTCCCTTGCCGGTTATATATACATTTTTGATTTCGTTCCAGTCATAAATCGCTCCGCCCGTAGGAAAGTCAGGTCCTTTTATAAATTCAAGAAGTTCGTCAACTGTTACATCGCTTGTTATACTAAACGGTTCTGCAATTATTTTTGTTTTTCCTATTACATGAATTACTGCATCTATTACCTCGCTTAAATTATGGGGAGGAATCTTGGTGGCCATTCCGACCGCAATTCCCTCGCTTCCCATTAAAAGAAGATTTGGTAAAAGACTGGGGAGAAAAACCGGTTCTTTTAGTGTTGCGTCAAAGTTATCGATATAATCAACCGTTTCTTTTTCCATGTCCAGAAGCATTTCGTTTGTAATTGCAGCCATTCTTGCTTCGGTATAACGCATAGCGGCCGGCGGGTCTCCGTCCATAGAACCGAAGTTTCCCTGTCCGTCAATCAGCGGATAACGCATTGCAAAATCCTGCGCCATTCTAACCAGAGAATCATAAATAGGAACGTCTCCGTGAGGATGATATTTACCCATTACTTCTCCGACAACGGTAGCGGACTTTTTGTATTTCATGCTGTGGGTAAGATTCATCTCGTGCATTGCAAAAAGTATTCTTCGATGAACCGGTTTTAATCCGTCTCTAACATCGGGGAGGGCTCTTGATACGATAACAGACATTGCGTAGTCAAGATAAGCCCGCTTCATTTCTCCGGAGATTTCAGTTTTTAAAAGTTTTCCTATATCTGCCATTCGTCGTAATTCGGCTTTGTGCCTTCACTTTCTCTTTGCAGAAAGTTTTGGCGGAGCGCCGTTTACTCCTCTTCAATCACGCCTACTGCGGATTGATAAATTAATGAAATTAAGAACAATTAGATAATGAAAGAAGCAATTAAGAGAGCAACGATGTTTAAGACCTTAATCATTGGATTGATTGCAGGTCCAGCGGTATCTTTATAAGGGTCACCGACCGTGTCTCCCGTAACTGCGCTTTGGTGTGCAAAGCTTCCCTTGCCGCCAAAGTTTCCTTCTTCTATATATTTTTTGGTGTTATCCCAGGCAGCTCCGCCTGTTGTCATGGAGACAGCGACAAAAAGTCCTGTTATTATGCTTCCGATAAGAAGTCCGCCCAAAGCCTTTGGCCCTAATAAGAATCCGACAAGAATAGGAGCAAGTACGGTTATTACTGTGGGTAAAATCATTTCTCTTATTGCTGCTTTTGTAACGATATCGACTGCTTTTCCGTATTCGGGTTTTTCAGTTCCTTTCATTAACCCTTTTATTTCTTTAAACTGTCTTCTAACTTCATCTACGACGGCAACGCTTGCTTTACCTACTGCTTCCATTGCCAGTGCGGCAAAAAGATACGGGAGTGCTCCTCCTATAAAAAGTCCGACAATAACGCTTGGGTCCGAAAGAGAAAATGCTCCGCCGACTGCAGAAAATTTTTGTGACTTAGCCAATTCCTGTGTATAACTTGCAAAAAGAACCAAAGCTGCAAGTCCCGCGCTTCCTATGGCATATGCTTTTGTAACAGCTTTCGTAGTATTTCCTACTGCATCCAACGGGTCCGTGATATCTCTTACTTTTTGCGGCAATCCTGCCATTTCCGCAATTCCACCGGCATTATCGGTTATAGGACCGAAAGCATCTATTGCAACAATAATTCCTGCCAGAGAGAGCATGCTCATTGCAGCAAGTGCTACTCCGTAAAGTCCGGCAAAAAGATAGGATGTCCAAATAGCGGCTGCAATTAAAAGTATAGGAGCGGTTGTTGATTTCATAGAAACTGCCAGCCCCGCTATAACATTTGTTCCGTGTCCTGTTGTTGAAGCTTTCGCAATTGTTTTAACAGGGTTAAATTTCTTCGATGTAAAGTATTCGGTTATAACAACCATTCCCAAAGTTACAATAAGCCCTATTATCAAAGGATAAAAAAGGTTAAGATAAGGAATATTATTTATTCCGTGCGGGAATACTCCGAGCGTTAAAATATAAAATCCTATTACCGAAATTACAACAGCGGCAATAAGTCCCTGATATAAAGCACGCATTACTCCGTTTCCCCTAAGTCTTACAAACCATGTTCCGACTATGCTCGCGACTATAGAAATTGCCCCTATTAAAAGAGGATAGAAAACTACTGCCGGATTATCCGGAAAAGACAAATGTCCTAAAATCATTGCGGCAACTGCGGTTATTACATATGTTTCAAAAAGGTCTGCTGCCATTCCGGCATCGTCTCCTACGTTATCTCCTACCAAATCTGCAATTACTCCGGGGTTTCTGGGGTCGTCTTCCGGAATTCCCTTTTCGATTTTTCCAACCATATCGGTTCCGACATCGGCACTTTTTGTAAATATTCCTCCCCCAAGTCTTGCGAAAACGGAAATAAGCGAACCTCCGAAGCCTAATGCTATTAAAGGCTGAAGCTCTCCGCCCATAAATTTATGAAGATACCAATAAAATCCCGTAACGGAAATAAGAGCAAGACCTGCTACCATAAGCCCTGTTACCGCTCCGCCTTCAAATGCCAGGGAAAAAGCTTCGGAAAGTCCCTTTTTTGCGGCTTCGGCTGTTCTTATATTGCTTCTTACGGCAACATTCATTCCTATAACTCCGGCTGCCGTGCTAAATAATGCGCCTATGGCAAATCCTACGGAAGTTATAAGTCCCAGTGCAAAATACAAAACAATAAAAATGGCAACTCCGATAAGAGCTACTACAGTGTATTGTCTCTTCATGTATGCGTTTGCGCCTTCGGCAATTGCATCGGAGATATCATTCATTTTTTTGTCACCCCGCGGTTTGGAGATTACCCTATATGTTAAGAAGAACCCGTATAGTATAGAAAGAAGTCCCGCAACGAAGGGAATAATTAATTTGTGAACAAAAAGCACAGATAAATCCATATCAACCTATCTATTATAAGGAAAACTTGGCGTCATTTCAAGCAATAAATTAAGAATGTTTTAGATTTTAGGTTTTGGAAGTTCCTTTTTTAGTACCTTTAATATGGAGGATTTTGTACCGGGAATTAAAGTGGGTTCTAAAAGTATTCTTAATTGTGACTGGGTTTCTGAGCCGAAAGAAACTCTTTTTCTTTCATCGAGCATTTTTTCTCTGTCCAATTCTCTCATTGATATCCGAATTTTTCTACTGCCGTCTACAGGACTTATCCGGACGTGCAGTATTCTGTTATCCCCGTTTGTGGGATATGGAAAATAAGAATTAATATCTTTCCAGCCAGGAAAAATTTCCCCACCCGTTGTTCTTTGTTCGCTTATTAGAGTTTCGTTTACAGCGGACATGATACTAAAGTTAGCATCCCGTCTCGCATCTTTTGCAGCTAAGACGTCGGCGTATTCATGCTCGGTAAGTACTCTTCCATTAGGTTGATTTTCCATTTGGCGGAGAGTATATCAAGTTTTCGGAGAGTTGTCCAAAGATTGCCATAGGTACCAGCATGCAATACTTCTATTGGGTTTCCAGTTTTCGGAGAGTTTTAAGATTTCTTTTTCATCTGTAATCCCGTATAAAATTCTTATGGCCCTGCGCAGTCCAAAATCTCCCAAAGAAAAAATGTCGGGTCTTTTTAAATTAAAAATTAAAATCATTTCTGCTGTCCACTTCCCTACTCCCCTTAATTTTATTAATTCCACCATTACTTTTTCATCGTTCATTTTTTTAATTTTTTCTTCGTCAATTAATTTTTCGTCAAAAGCTTTTGCTACGTCTTTCATATAAGAAATTTTCATGTAAGAAATTCCGGCTCCTCTTACTTTTTCTTTGTCTATTTTTAATATCTGTTTTGGAGTCGGAAATCTGTTGTCAAATAATGCAAGAAACCGCTTATATATAGTATCCGCTGCTTTTGTAGATAGCTGCTGGGAAATAATAGAACCGATAAGTCCTTCGAAAAGCGGCTCTTCTCTGTCTAAAAAAGTCGGAGATCCGTATTGTTTTACTAATTTATTGAGAATTTTATCTTTAAACATTTTTTTATTTTATCACAGTAAAGCAGTGAGCCCGCCCATTTTCGAGTGAACTGAAAGCCGTTATTTCTGATGCCGAACAATAGTATGAACTTCTAAAGAAGGCTTTCATTTAGTGAGCGGGAATTTTGGAGAAAATGTTTGGCGAGCGTCATTTCGAAACATGCGGCGGTGAACTGCTTATATGTCGAGGTTTGCATTTTTCGCGTTACTTTGTATAAAGTGTTTTCTTGGAGGGACTTCGTCTCCCATAAGCATTGTAAAAGTGGCATCCGCAACTTCCGCATCGTCAATTCCTACCTGTTTTAGGATTCTATTTGCTGGGTTCATTGTTGTTTCCCAAAGTTGCGCAGGGTTCATTTCTCCAAGACCTTTATACCTTTGAAGGCTTACGGATTTTCCGTTTAATGCTTTTATTGCCGTGTCTTTTTCTTCATCTGAATAAGCGTATTGGATATCTTTTCCGGACTGTAATTTGTATAAAGGAGGCATTGCTATATATAGGAATCCTTCTTTTATAACTTCGGGCATATGCCTGAAGAAGAATGTCAAAATAAGAGTTTCTATATGTTCTCCGTCAACATCTGCATCGGTCATTATTATAATTCTGTGGTATCTTAATTTATCGAATTTAATTGTCTCGCCTATTCCCATTCCAAGGGCAATAATTAAATTTTTAACTTCTTCGTGTTCGATTAATTTATCGAGCCTTGCCCTTTCGGTATTTAAAATTTTTCCTTTTAATGGAAGAATTGCCTGGAACTTTCTATCTCTGCCTTGTTTTGCGCTTCCTCCTGCTGAATCTCCCTCAACCAAATATAATTCCGAAACGCTTGGGTCTTTTTCCTGGCAATCCGCAAGTT
>JAKAEH010000078.1 GCA_021825955.1 bacterium
AAATGCGGCGTCGATGAGCGTGTGGTTTGAGTAAAAAAGAAAAACCTGGTGCTCCAGTTTTTCCTTGTTCCATTCCTTAATTATGCTTCTTGCCGGAGTTATTCCGATTCCGCCTGTTAAAAAAACTGCGGGGCGAGTAGTGTCTTTATGAAGAGTAAATGAGCCATAAGGACCATCAAGTTTTATTTCATCACCAACGCTCATGTTTTTTAAATTTCTTTTGAACGCCGTATCACGCATTCGGGAAGCGATTATTAAGTCTTGCTCAAACGGCGCAGAAGCAATTGAAAATGGGCGGTTGGTTCCTTCATCGTCTGTTTCTTTTGGATTTATTTCGTAGAATTCTCCAAATTGTCCTGCTTTATATTCAAATCCATCCGGCTTTTCAAAATGAAATGCCATTGTATCGTTTGCGATGTTCTCTTTTGCCTTAAGTTTCAAGTGATGAATAGCCATAAAAAGATTATATTTCAAGCATATAAAAATTATGTAAGAATTAAAAGTTGCTGTTTGTTTTTCAAAAATGTTTATAATAAATTTATGAGACAAAAAATCAGAACCATTACTCCTTTAAAACTCCTTTTGCTAATTGTTGGCATTATTTTTACAGCTGAGTTATTTATAACGACGATAATTAATTATTTTCATTTAAGCTTTTTTTTTGATGGTCTAATTGACGCTTCAGCTCTTGCTATAGTCCTTTACTTTTTATTATATTTGCTTGCGTTTAAACCTTTGATTGTTCAGATTTATGAAAGAGAAAAAGCCGAGACAGCCTTGAAGGAAATAAATGAGGATCTTGTTAAGTTCAAGCTTGCAATAGAAGGGACTACCGAACAGGTTATAATTTCCGATCCCGATGGAATAGTGCTTTTTACTAACCAGGCAACAGAAGCAATTACAGGATACAGCAGGGAGCAGACGATAGGGAATAAAGCAGGTTCTCTTTGGGGAGGATATATGGAAAAGAGCTTTTACAATGACCTTTGGAAAACAATCAAGGAGGACAAAAAAAATTTTCGGGGAGAAATAAAAAATAAAAGGAAAAATGGGCAGTTTTACGAAGCTACGTTAAATATTTCACCTATTTTGGATGAAGCAGAAGATGTTAGATACTTTATTTCGATTGAAAGAGACATAACAAAAGAAAAAGAGGTTGATAGGATGAAAACGGAATTTATTTCGCTTGCCTCCCATCAGTTGAGAACACCTTTGACATCTATAAAGTGGTTTTCGGAAATTTTAATGGATAAAAAAATGAACCTGACAAAAAAACAAAAAGAGGCTCTTAACAATATTTACAGTTCAAATGAGAGAATGATTTCCCTTATTGGTTTTCTGCTTGATATTTCAAGATTGGAATCTGGAAAAGTTACAGTTTACAAAACTCCTACTAACCTAAAAGAGCTTATTCAGAGTGTGTTAGACGAGCTGAAACCGGAATATGAAGAAAAAAAACAGAAGGTAAAAGTTTTAGCCGAGGACAAAATTATGGCTGAAGTAGATTCAAAATTGACGAGACAAGTTTATCTGAACTTATTATCAAACTCTATTAGATTTTCACCTCCCAAAAAAGAGATTGTTGTTTCTGTTGAACAAAAGGGCGAAGAAATAATTTCACGTGTTAAGGATTCAGGCATTGGAATACCAGAAAACGAAAAGGATAAAATCTTCCAGAGATTTTTCAGGGCGAGCAACGCCTCAGAATTTGTAACAGATGGTTCCGGACTCGGATTGTATTTGGTGAAAGAGATCATTGAAGGGTCCGGCGGACGTATTTGGTTTGAGAGTAAAGTAAATAAAGGGACGACTTTCTTTTTTTCTGTTCCAGCAACCAAGAATATCGGTATTGACATAGGAAGGCGGGAATAATACACTATTTCTCATATGAAACCTAAAGTTTTGCTTATTGTAGAAGATGACAAAACGCTTATGGAAGCCTTGAAGGAAAAATTTTCCGTTAAAGATTTCTCGATTTTAGAGGCTATGGATGCGGAGTCTGCGGTGGATGTTGCATTAAAAAATCATCCCGACTTAATTTTGCTTGATATTATTCTTCCAAGAGGAAATGGAGTTATGGCAATGGATAAAATACGGGAGGATAATTGGGGAAAAAATGTTCCAATAATTATCCTTTCAAACTTAAATCCCAATGACAGAATGGTGAGCGAAGTGGTAAGGGAGCAGCCAGCTTATTATTTACTGAAAGCGGAAACCCCAATAGATGATGTTCTCGAAAAAGTAAAAGAAGTTTTGCGGGAAAAACAAAATCAAGGCTAGCCAGTTGATCCTCCGTTTCTGTTCCCTTTTTCCCAATCAAGATAAATCTACCTCAAATACTTTTCTTTTTGATTTATGTCCGGAGATAAATTGGATTTGAACTTTTTACTTGAGTTTGGATTTGTTACTTTGGCGAATTAGTTCCGCAGCCAGATCCTTACGAGGATCTTGCATAACTCTTGCTAAGAAATCCTCACTATAAAATTCGTGAAGATATCTTTTTATCCATTCTGTAACTTCGTCTCTAGTTAAATGAGAAGTTCCAATAATTGATTTTCCAACTGTTATGTCAGACAAAAGATCTTTATTTTCTACATCGATTAATTCCCTTTGAACAGCGTCAGAGTAGTATCGTGTTCCAGGGAAAGGAATAGCTCTGTGAACATTGACGGCAAATGGGGGAACGGAATCTCTAATTGACAAAAGCTGTTGTAGTGAATTTTCCAATGTTTCATTTGATTCAGGAGGAAGCCCGATGAGTATTTGTACAACTGGGATGATCCCCATCTCATAACAGTCCTGAAGAACTTGAGCTGTCTCGTCAGGGGTAGGAGTCTTTTGAATATAATGTTGAATAGCTGGGTCTAAACTTTCGACTCCAAGAATAACTCTCCATATTCTATCTTTTAAATTCTTAAGAATTGCAGGATTTCTTTTTACGGTTCCATACAGAGATTTGACAGTCGAGTCAACAGAAATGGCAACTGAATCAGTTAAGCCTTTCTGATCCACAAGATTCAAAATACTGGTGAGATGTTCTGGCGCGCTGAAGCTATTGGGAAAAGCTAGGAAAACGGGAAGCTTGGGTACTTCAGCTAAGTTAACTAGAGTAGCTATTTCATCAACCACATCTTCTGGCGGTCTTAATTCTTTTGGACCATCAACCACTTTCATTGCTCCATTTACACAAAAAGCACAATTATGTTCGCATCCCAATCCTGAGAGTACGTCTACGCCTGTTCTTGTGTGATATAAGTCGGCAAGGGAGCTTGCTTCATGTCCCTCAAAGTATTGTCTAACACCAGGTTCTAGTCTGCCATAATCGGGTTGTCTGACTTGCCCTAATTTGGATCGAGGAGAAAAACTGGAATCTTTTGTTGGGACACCTTTATTAAAAACTATTCCGGGGTAACCGTCCAGTCTTTCCTGAAGAATTCCAAATCGCCTCTGATCCTCAACATGCTCTAGCAAACCAAGTTCCTGAGAGAGCTGGTACCATGATTGTTCAGCATACCCTTTTACCAATATGTCAACGCCTGGAGCTTCTTTGAAAATTTGCTCTTCAAATAACGTTGGATATCTTCCTCCTACTATTACAATTGAAGACGGGGAACTTTTTTTAATGGAATTTATTTGTTGTCCAAGACGAAATAATTCTCCATAAGTTGTGACGCTTACACCTACAGCAATAGGTTGTTTCCTTTCGATTTCACCGTAGATATCTACCTTTCTAGCGTCCAAACCCTCAACCTCACACCTAGGAGATGTGTATGCGCAAAGGAGAGCAGTGGTCCTATGAGGCTGGTTCATTTCACTTAGAAATGTAGAGGTCAGGATAATACTTGGTCTTTCTGCTGGCATAGAGGCACATTATAGGTCATCCTTTTTGAATCTTCAAGAATTAATATTAATTTTAAAAGGGTTTAAATAATTTCAAAAACCTTCACTTTTGCTTTGTGGCCGGAGATAAATTGGATTTGGATCTTTTTAACATTAAAGTGTTTTGCGAGCGTTTCGATTATTGCGATGTTGGCCCTATTTTCTAGAGGAGGCTCGCTAACATAGATATGTAGATTTCCCAGTAAATCTTCTTCAACTCTCGGTTTTTTGCTATTTACATGCGCAATTACAGATATCCTCACAAATCTATTATAATCCATTGTTTTGTCTTGGTTCGTTGAAGTAGCCTTGACCTTGGAGCATGGGTATCATATAATCAGAATCTCGTCCTGCTCAAAGTTCTTCTGTCCCGCAAAAATGGCAAAACGCAAAACAAAAAAAATAAGTTCCTTTTTAAACGAAGCAAAGCAAAGATTTGTTGCGTTTGGTTCAATGAGAAAGAAAATTCCCACAAAACGCGTTATAACATTCATTGACAGAAAGCCTTTTACGAGTTTTTTCATTGCTCTTTTAGCGCTTTTTATTTTGATACTCTTAGGTAATGTTCTGGCAAGCTTTGGAAAAAAAGAAAACAAACAGCCGGTTGTTGTAAAAGATGCCCAAATTTTTAGTATTGGGGCTGCTCCAAAAGTCACCTTACAGGGGCAAGTAGAAAAATCAGGCGTATTTAAAATTGTGGCGCAAACTCCTGGAATAGTTAATAGTATTAATTTCAATGAAGGTGATTCCGTTTTTCGCGGACAGCCGCTAATTTCGCTTTCTTCCAATGCTTCAGGCGGGAATATTCCCGGACTTCAAGCGGGTCTTGCCCAAAAGCAGCTTCAAAATATTCTTGACACATTTGACTCGCAAAAAGCAATAATTGACGACCAAAGAAAAATTGCAGACCAAACACATGTTAGTAACGAAAAGCTAAGGGACATTGCAAATCAAAACTTAACGGATACCAATAATCTTATCAACCTAAACCAGGGTATTCTGGATACATTAAGCAACCAGCTTAGTGTTCTTCAGACCAACAATGTTGGGGGAGCAAATGACCAGCAAATCCTTCAAACAAAACAGCTCATTGCGCAATTAACGGGAGGACTTCTTCAGCTTAGGGCTTCATCCCGGGCTTTAAGTTTTCAAACAGATACGTCCAATCCGCCAACGCAACTTTCCGATGTGGCAAAAGAGGTAGCCTTAAAACAGCTTGATATTCAGGAAAAGGCACTTGAATTAAATCGAGAGGCCTCAAAAATTCAAGCGGCAATTGCGGGAGTTGCGGCATCGCTCATGAATCCGGCAACTCCGGGAGATGGGGCAGTAGACAGGATTTATGTAAAAGTAGGGGATTCTGTCAACCCGGGAACAGTCTTGGCTCTTGTTTCAGGGAATAACCAAAATGTTAATGTAGTCGTTCGTGTCCCTTTTGATATCGCATCAAGGGTCTCGCGAACAGAATCTTCTGTGCTTCACTTCACTTC
>JAKAEH010000079.1 GCA_021825955.1 bacterium
CTTAGGAAACTCGGAGAGGTCGCATAGCGGACTAGTGCAATGGTCTTGAAAACCATCGTGGCGGAAACGCCACCGTGGGTTCGAATCCCACCCTCTCCGCTTTTACGTTTTAAATTCCTTTATTGCACTTGAGCTTACAAGAAGAATTGCCAGTAGCGCTAATATGCCGAAACTTTTTGCTTTATTTCTTAGTTCTCTTAATTCCATAATTTTCTTCTGCCGCATTTCAAATTCTTCCTGGCTTTCGCTTGCCCCCTTTTGAGGGTCGGTTAATAGTTGATCCAAAATTCCGTCTATATTACCGGAGCGGAAAGCCTCCGCCAGTGCTCTTGCAGAGCTCTCCGGGATATCTCCTTCTTCAAGCCTTCTCCAATATTCTCCTGCGATGCCTTGGGCGTCTCCGGTTTCGGAAAAACCTGAGAGTTCCTGCAGGTTTTGTAAACTAGCTCTTTGTGTCATAAGAGACTCATATTTTTTTTGAAGCTGGTTTTGTCTTGCTTCAAGATCCTCCGCTTCGGAGGCGGAAAGAGATTTAGATGATTTCGCTTTAATCTCTTCAATCCGCTGGAATGTTTCACCTGCTTCTTTTTCTATCGTTTTAAGCCCCTCGCCAACGGCAACAGCGTCTATATTTGTATTATTTGTTATTATCCTGGCAATGATCTCTCCGTTTACAATGGTTTCGTCTCCCAATAGGGTATTTATCTGTTCCAATTGTGTTATTTGAGTCTGCTGTTCTGCGGTCGGGGCTTGTCCGTCTTCAACTTTTGGCATGCGGGAGTCGATAAAAGCTTTTACGTCATCTCTTGTTATAATTCCGGTTTTTTTTGCTACTGTTTGTATAGTATCTCTAGTTGAGTCAAGTTTATCATCGCCAAAGAGCTCTTCGTCTAATTCTTGCGCTCTTTCTCCTCCCGCAAGTTTTGCAGCATAATACTCAAACATTACCCTTTCGTCTCCTTGCAGATTTTGGGAAAATGCTTCTTGTTCGGAAATTATCTGGCCGGTTATCACATCGTCCCAGGGTACTTCAAAAGGAGCTGTAGGATTAGATATTATTCCCGCACCTTCGGCGTATTCGTATTGTGCCATTGCAACTCCGTTTCTATTTACGGTTCCTACAATTCTTGCAATTTGAACATCTTTTTTTACTCCATTTATTTCGGTATGAACAATTATTGGTTTTCCGTCCGTTAGAGGAATATCAAGCGCTTGGGGCTTAGTATCTTTTCCCGCCGCTTCGGTAGCAGATTTATTTTTAACAAAAACTTTTATAGCCCTTTCGTGTCCGTGTCCTTCTCCTTCCAGTTCGGAATCGTCTTTTTCCGCAATTTCTCTGGCTTTTCTGTGAATTAACCTTTTTCCGACAACTCTTGCAGCTTCTTGCGCTTTTTTTCTGATACTTTCTCTTTGTTCGGGCGCAATTGCTTTTTCGGGACCGGAAGGAGGTGCCGCTGCTGTTTTTTCGGAATCTGAAGGCGGTGCCGCAACCGCTTCGGGTGTTTCGCTCATATTACGATTATAATAGTTGAAATATTTCGTCAAATCAACTAATAATAGGATATGGCCGAGATAAGTGCGGCAACAGCCGCAGCTAATGTAATTAGCGAAAGAACTCCTCATCCGTTTACACCGGTAGCAAGGCAAAGGACAATAGAGCCCACGGGTCCCAGGGTAAAATTTGACAGGAGTGCTTTTGAAGGCAGCATTATAGGTTTGCCGGCGACAGGGCCCGGTGAAAGAAGTGTAGTGCCGGGAGTAGGCCCCGAGGCAAAAGTGGAATTTAGTTCTGAAGTTGTCTCCGGTCTTAGAGATTTTGCAACTACGTATGTAGATAAACTTATCGAACTGCAAAGAACGCCGATTACAATCGCAGGCGTGAGAACGACAATATATGAGGCTATGAAAAACCAGCAAGCGGGCATAGGTTTAAATTATCAGGAGGACGAGGCAATGCTTGCTGCTTTTTCAAAAGTTGAGGATGGACAGAGAATATCAAAGAGCCCCGACGAAATTAACTCGATGATTTTAGAGCACCCTCTTATGCTTCAAAACCTTATGGCTGTTGCCGAGAGATATGCCAGAGACAGCTTGGCAGCATTGGGCATCAGGGCAGAAATGGCAAGGCCCGGTAACAGAACGAATGCCGATAGTCTAAGAAGAAGCGTGGACCTTCCGATAGACCAAGGAAGATTAAGGGAGGGCTATAACAGGTTGAACGAGTGGGCAAGAAGACCCGAAGAGCAAGGAGGCAGAGCCGGTGATAGAAGCAATATAGCAACGGTAGCAAGAGGACTCGGTCCGTGGGCTGCCGCCGGAGGATTGTTGGGAGCATTGGGGGGAACAGTTGGCGGTCCCGTGGGTATGGTCGGCGGAGCAGCTTTGGGCTCTTCTGCTGTTAGCGCAATCGCAACCGGAGTTGGAAGATTAACCCGCGAAGGGCCTAGATTAGTATTAACAGATGATCAGGATTTATTAAATCAGGCTCAAAGACCGGGCGAACAGCTTAGAGCAACGCATCTTATTGGAATAGATCCCGCCCACCCGGAGCTTTCTACAAGAGGAGGAGAAAAAGTAGAAGCGGAAGCAATCCGCATAATTTATCTAAGAGCAATGTATATGACAGACCTTGGAGTTCCTCCGCAAAGACTGGACGCCTTATCAGATCAGTTTCTTAATTCTCCGGGGCAAAGGCCGGAGGAAATAGATAATAAAATTACAGCAGACATTCAACGCCGCTTCGAAGAATTAGGAGGACGTGCTCCGGGAGTTACGATTGATGCTGCAAGAGACATATACAGAAGAGCGCAGGAGGGTGCTTTAATGGATAGATTTGCACAAGTTATGCGGGAAAACAGGCCAAGGGAAAATGTTGGAAGATTGTTAACAAATGCAATTAATACAAGACAAGAAGGCGGGACCGCTCTTCAAAGCCGAAAAAAAGAGGCAACGGAAGAGCAGCAAAGACTGCAGCAAGAAAAAACGGTTTTAGGGTCGACCTTAGAAGCGGCCACAAATTATAGAAACAAGGTAGTAGAAGCTGAGGCATCAAGAAAAACATTGGAAAATACTTTGGCTACAATGAGCGCAGGAAGGCCCGCCCCCCTTACTACAGAAGCCGCAATCAATGAAATGAGGGAAGCTGTGTCTAATCCGGGTGGGGCAGCCAGCATCACAATAGTATTGGAAAATGGAAGAACCTTACTAATCCAAAATCTTGCGAGTAGGGAAAACGCTGCAGACCAAGACTTAGAGGTTGAATATGGACGTATTGCGGGTATGAATCCAATGCCCAAAGAATCGGCGGCTAATTTTGAGGCAAGGCAAACCAGGGCAAGAGAAGTAGCTGATAGAAATTATGCAAGACGCATGGAGCCTATAAACAGAGAAAGAGAACAAATGGAACAGGCTATTGCCAGAATGCAGCTTTTATCTCAAAATACCCGAAATATCGGTGATCAAACTCTATCTTCGACAGAGGTTGTAACAGGAGCGGAAGAATTAATGGTGATTTCTAAATCAGAGAACACTCTTGCGAATTTTGGCGTTCCTCAGGCAACAATTGACAGCGGAGATTACTCAGCAATTTTAACCGAAATACATAATGCATATACCGCAAATCCTGCAAACGGCTGGCCGGAGTCGGAAGATAATACTCCAGAGAACAGGCTTTTGATAAGAAGAGCAATAATTCAAGCGCGGGCAAATCAGTTAGAAAGAGCAGGAGTAACCAATTCAGCTACAGTAGAACCTCATTTCACGGCCGCCAGAAATCTTGGTTTTACAACTGAGCAGCTCGCCCTATTGGATATAGATGAATTGGAAACCCGCTCCGGACGATTGAATCCTGCGGGCACAGCAACTCCCAGACCGGAATTGGAAGATGCACAGAAATGGGCAAGAGAGCAGTTAAGATATGTTCAAGATTCAATTAGACAAGAGAACACAAATGTTCAAACTGCCGAAAATGCACAAGCAAGAAGATTAAGAAACGTTGATATGAGTACGGAAATTGCACAGCTGACAATGGTAAGAGATATTTATGAAAACAGAGACCAGGTAAAAACAAGAGCGGCGCAGGCATACTTTCTTCCGGAACAAAGAGCAGGGCTTGAAGATGTAGGACATGTTGCAAGGGGGGCCAACGGATATACGGCAGCAGAGCAGGCATCGGGCCTTCCGCGAAATGTACTTGAAGTATTAAATATTCTAACTAATTATCAAAATGCTCCCGATAGAAATGGAGCTTTCCAGCAAATCTGGGCAAACCTTGGTTCAAATCCAGATGCTATACTTCTCCCCAGACTTAGAAATGCATTCGGATTGCCGGGGGCAAATATAGATTCTTTTGCAAGAAGACTTAGGGGACAAATTCGAACCGGTACAACGGTTGCGTCTGATTTTGGAAGAGCAGCCGGAGATAATGCAGTTAATGAATTTGTTCAATGGGGGCTTAGTATAAGTACATGAAAGATTTAAGTACAAAAAGCATAATTAATTTATTGCCGTTTCCGGGGGATTTTAAACTGGATCTCTTGGAGAAATACGATAATTTGCCGAGAGAAGAACAGCTTAGAATCTCTGACCTTGTTTGGGAAGCGTATTATGCAATTTATGATTTTAAAATCAAAGAAAATTTTGATAAGGCACTTTTGGAAGCGGATGAAAAAGGAGAAAAACCCGACGAAAAGTTTTACGGAAAGATAGTTGAAAAAACAGATAAGGAAATAGAAAACCTTCTTACTTCTTCTTCGGAAAATATAGATTTATCCCAAGCAAGGAAAAGTATGGAGATGATTATAAAGGAAATAAATGCTTCTAAAAAGAGTGCCGCTACTCCTTATAAATCTTAAATTATCTGCTTGTCCTAAGGGCGTTTATAATAACAGCTACATCGATTGCTTCCTGCAGAAAAGCTCCTCCTATCGGAGGAACAAGACCGAAGGAGGCAACAACCATTCCTAAAATACTTATTCCTATCCCGAAAAATATACTTTGCTTAGCAATTCTTATTGTTCTTTTGGCTATATTTAAAGATTCAACAACAAGGGAAAAATTACCGCCAAGAAATACTATATCAGCGGCTTCAGAAGCTGCTGTTTGTTCTTCGTTTGAAAAAACCATTCCTACGTCTGCTAAGGCTAATGCGGGAGCATCGTTTATTCCGTCTCCGACCATTGCTGTTATTTTTCCGTTCTTTTTTAGTTTTTGAATTCCTGCTTGCTTGTCTTCGGGAGTACATTCTGCTTTTATTACAACATCCAGATTTAATTGCTTGACAAGTTTTTCCGCAGCCTCTCGTTTGTCGCCTGTAAATATATAGAGTTCAAAGCCCCAGTTTTTAA
>JAKAEH010000080.1 GCA_021825955.1 bacterium
CATTGTTAATGCTCAAAAGCAGAATAAGCAAGTTCTTATTCTTCAGACATGTTGGCCTCCGGGAACAGCGTGGCAAAGACTCATTGTTTTTGCAGAGCCTAAGTAGTTATTTCAGTGGGAGTTACTGCAGCCTTTAGCAATGTAGCACATTTAATGCCTAACCCATACCTAGTTTTAATTATATCCTTTTCCGACATGCTTCTTAAATCCCCAAGTGTCATGACTGATTCACGTCGCATCCAGTTAAATGTTCTTGAAATAAATCCCTGTTGGGTACTGGAAAGCGTGGAGTATACTTCTTCCCATTTTTCAGCATAAGGTCCCTTTGCTTTTAATCCATATCTTCTAGTTCGCCAATCGTTGCCTCCAAAGGGATTTCTTATATCATTTATGAGGGTATCGTCTGGTAGGGAACCAAGAAAAGCTTCGCTAATTCTTTTTCCAAGTGCAATTTGTTCTTCAGTATCTGTAGTTTTAATATATTTTATCTCCGGTTGTTTTTTCGTGTTGGATGAATCAACGTAAGCATCAACAACTCTTCCTACCCCAGATAGAAATTTTCTGTCTGGATGATTAAGAGGAAGCGCTGATAATTGTTCTCTTATAAATTTTTCTAATTCTACTGCCATATTTTTGAGTATTATATTAATTTGAGGTGGGTTTGTCAACTATAGGATTATTTTAACCCTATTGTATAAAGATTTGGAGTAATATTTAGATTTCCCAAGGTAGTCAGAATAACAAGTTTTGTAGCATCGGGCCAGGGGAACACAAAGCCGTTTACAAAAGGTCCCGCATAAACCGTAGTAAGGTTTCCTCCGTCATATTCCATCATGGTAATTTTACTGTCATTTATGAAAACCAAGTGTTTAGAATCCGGATACCACATAATAGGAAGAGGAGAAAATGCTTCTGACTTTTCAGGCACAGAATCTAATATCTTATAATTTCTGTCCTCTTTAATATCGTATACGTAAACTTCACCTTTTTTTAAGTTCCTTATCTCGGGAGTCGAATCAGTTCCTATTAAAGGAGGATTTATTATTAAAGGAATTTCCGCCGACTGTGAGGCTTCATAGAGTATTTTTGTCTCATCTGAAGACCATTCTAAGATTTTAAACTCTTCGGAAACTACTTTTTTAAGTTTTTTGGGAAGACTGTCCATTAATGCTTTTTCTTTATCTTTCTTTAGTTTTTCCCAGGATGCATCGACACTTAGCCTTGTTTCTGTTACATCTTTGGGATTTTGATTTAAAGTGCTTGTTTCAAGAAAATATGTCGTGTTAAGGCTTTTTCCGATTGTTGCCAGAAGCTCTTTACTGTCAGGTGACCATAAAAGAGCGGAACTTGAGAATATATCTGTTGTATCATTTACGATTTGGCTGGATGCGCTTTGCAGAGTTAAAATCGGCCTTGAAGTCATATCTAAAATATATATTCCGTTTTTAACTGCCGATTGGGAAGCAACCAAATAGGCAATTTTTGTCTTACTTGGATCTAAAACAGGATTTAAAATACCAATGTTTGTTATGCTTTCTAATTTTGGGGCTTTTGGAAACAAAAGGGCATCGGCTTTACTGACGACCTCTTTTTTAATCGTTATTTTTTTCTGCCACGGGAAATATCCATCCTTGAATATTTTTATATCGTATTCTCCCGGAGCAAGATTAATAGTGTTATCTGTTGCCGTTGTTAAATGCCCGTTTACAAACACCTGAGCCCCGTCTGGAGAGCTTGTTGTTACCAAAAGACCGGTTCCCGAAAGAATGGGCCCATTGCCCCCAAAACCGAATCTGTAGCCTTTGCCAAACATTACAACAAGCACTGTTCCAATTAACAAAAATAGAATTATCAGGGCGGAAATTATTACTTGCTTTCTCATAGGGTACCTGCATTATACAAGCTAATAATAGGTCTTGCAAGTAAAACTGCGGATGTTATAATCAATTTATTAAAGCCAGTTGCAATTTTGATAGTGAAATATGGTATTTTGATATAGTTTTTGGCTTTATTTTTATATATGGCAATTGTTTTTTCCAAACGAATCGGAATAGATCTTGGTACAGCCAATACACTAGTTTACGTAGCGGGTGAAGGAATTGTTTTAAACGAGCCGACTGTTGTTGCAGTAACAGCAGAAGAAAACAGGGTTGTTGCTGTTGGTAAAGAAGCAAAAGACATGTTAGGAAGAACCCCCGGCAATATTGTTGCAATGAGACCCTTAAGAGACGGTGTGATTGCAGACTACACAATAACAGAGGCAATGCTTTCATATTTCATAGATAAAGCCGCAGGTAAATCAAGGTTTTTTAAACCCGAAGTTATGGTTTGTATACCCTCGGGTGTTACACAGGTTGAAAGACGAGCGGTACTAGATGCAACCATGAGTTCGGGGGCAAAAGTCGCCTATTTAATAGAAGAACCCTTAGCAGCGGCAATAGGAGCAAAAGTACCGATTGCCCAGCCCGCGGGGCACATGATTGTTGATATTGGTGGAGGCTCAACCGAGGCTGCGGTAATTTCTTTGGGAGGCGTTGTTGTACACAGTTCAGTACGAGCAGGGGGAAATAAAATAGACGAAGCAATTGCAAACTATACAAAGAAAAAGTTTAATCTTTTGGTTGGAGAAAGAACTGCGGAACAAATAAAAATTGAACTTGGAAACGCCCTACTGGACGACAAAAAAGTTTCTGACCAGGGGAGAATGGAGATAAGGGGCAGGGATTCGGTAACAGGACTTCCAAGAACAATAGAGTTAAACGAAGGACAAATAAACGAAGCAATATTACCAGTACTTATGGATATAATATCCGCAGTTAAGGGTGTTATGGAACAAACTCCTCCGGAACTTGCCAGCGATATTATAGACAAAGGAGTTGTAATGAGCGGAGGAACAAGTCTTCTTACAAATTTTGACAAACTTACGACAAAGATTACCGGAGTCCCATGTCATTTGGCAGAAGATCCACTTTTGTGTGTTGTAAGAGGAACAGGAGTAGCGCTGGAAAACATAGAGCTTTACAAAAGAAGCATTGCCAAGAAGTAAACATAAATTTATCCTATAATTATTTTTATATAAATACTCATGTTAAAAAAAATATCACTTTCCACTCAAATTTTCACAAAACTTCGGTTTATAGTATTTGGACTGCTAACATTGTATAAAACCGACTATTTATGATTAAGTATGCTTATTCAATAGGGGATATATCCGGATAAAAAATATGTTCAAAAATAACAAAAACACGAAAATTAAAAAAACATCAAATAACCTTATAGTAAAATGAAGAGTTTTGAGAAAATATTTTTACTTGGAGTTGGTTTTACAAACGCAAAAAACGATGAAGTCCTAGAGTTTATCTCTACAGGATTACAAAAATCCAATGAAAAGTACTACATTGTTACCCCTAACCCCGAACTTTTGGTTATTGCACATAAAGACAGGGACTATAGAAACATCTTAAATGATGCAAAATTAGCCTTGCCGGATGGTGTTGGGGTAATACTGGGAGCTCAATTATTGGGAAAACCCCTTAAGCAAAGAATTACCGGTGTAGATCTTGTGAAAAGTCTATGTAAACATGTATCAAAACGGCCTATAACGGTGGGCTTTCTCGGTGCTGGGCCAGGTGTAGCAGAGCAAACAGCAGAGTGCTTACATAAATTATACCCCGGTTTAAGGGTTGGGCTTGTTGCCGGAGAGTGGAATGAGTCATTGAAATTCAAAAAAGTTGACATACTTTTTGTTGCTTTTGGGTCACCAAAACAAGAAATTTGGATAAAAAACAACCTAAAAGACTTGCCGGTAAAAGTTGCAATTGGTGTTGGAGGAGCTTTTGACTTTATAAGTGGAAAAACTGTGCGTTCACCCCTACTATTAAGAAAACTAGGGCTTGAATGGTTGTTTCGCTTAACTATTCAACCATGGAGGATAAAAAGACAGTTATCGCTAATAACCTTTATAAGACTTGTTTTTAGGGAAAAGCTTAAAGGATAAATTTCTCCAAATAATTAAATAGTTAGAAAGTCTAACCATAATAATTATAACTATTTATAAAACAGCATACTATTAATAATTGTTCATTATCTCCTTAAACCAATACTATAATTTAATATCTATTTTTATATTTTTTCTAAAACTAAATACTGCAAATAAAAATTAATATATTTAAATTAATTTTTATTAAATGTGTTTTAAGTGTGTATATAGTAATTTGAGTTTTGATAATAATTATTTTCTTATTTTATTATTTGAAAACAAAAAATAAAGTTAACGAATTTAAAAAAATTATTTATTAAGGATTATTTTTAAAATTTTTTTAAGATAACATAAATTACAAAATATTTATAAAAAGGGTAGAGGATAGTTTTTGATATATTTTAATTTAGATTGATAGAGATTGATGGTAATTATCAAATTTTATGATTCTTAACATAATTTTAAACAAAGCTATGGAAATATTTAAAATACGAAAAAAATATAACTTAATAATTATTCAGCTTTGAATTACCGAGTATTTACCGATACGAAAAATAATAAAACGGATTAAGGAGATGACATATTTTAGAGCGTGTAAATACATATTTTTATAAAAGAGCCTAAAGAGCTATAAGTATCATAAAAAAATACAATTTATATTGATAAAGATTGAGAAATAAAGATAAACTCGCTTTTTTAAAGAGTAGCACTTTTAAATTTTTTCTGCCAAAATGGACATTTTTCCCTTATTTTCACAAAGTCTCTGAGGCTAATGTAAAAAACTCATCA
This sequence comes from bacterium, assembly GCA_021825955.1. The sequence continues at coordinate 4,769 of JAKAEH010000080.1, forward strand.
TTTTACGCATTTTTTTCGTAATTTAATGACCTATTGCATTATTTATAAATTTTGGTATTTAATAGACTTAGTATGGATTTTAAATTTATTGAAAACACTATATCAAAAAAATGGGTGATATCATCACCAAGAAGAGCAAGGAGACCTGACATTGCAAGAGGATCAGAACCGGTTTGCCCGTTTTGCTACGGAAATGAGGATAAAGAAAAAGAGTCCTATAGAGTTGGAGGTAAAAATGGGGAGGCAAATTGGCAGATAAAGGTTGTGCCAAATAAATTTCCGTTTGCACCAATACATGAAATCGTTATTCATTCACCGGATCACCATAAAAATTTTGATGAACTTCCTCTTTCTCAAAACGAATTAATCTTAAAAACATATAGACAGAGGTTTTTGGAACACCAAGATAAAGGTCAGGTTTATATATTCCATAATCACGGTGAAACAGGCGGGGAGAGCTTGCCTCATCCCCATAGCCAAATAGCTGTAATTCCTGACTTTGTCAAGCTTGAAATAACACCCCTTTTGGAGCCAGAAGATTTT
>JAKAEH010000081.1 GCA_021825955.1 bacterium
ATCACAAAACAAGTGGTATTATGCGCTTAATAAAAGGTATGGAAGAGAATCAGTTTCAAGAAATATCCCAAACCTTTACCGCTGCCCCGACAAGGCCTCAGAAACGGCTTCCAAAAAGAACGCTATTCTTAGTTGCTTTTATAGTTCTAATTATCGTTGCGGTTATCTTCTTAAAGCTTAGCGGAAAATCCAAAATTCAACAGACAACAACCGCATCTATTGTGCCTTCGGTAACAGAGACGCCTATGCCCTCCACAGCTCCATCCGAAACACCATCTTCAACCCCGTCTCCAACGCCAACGCCAACGCCCAAGCCTTCCGTTAACCCGGTTGATAAAACAACAGGACTTGATAGGAGTAAATTAAATGTAGTAATTCAAAACGGCAGCGGAGAAGCGGGGGTTGCTAGTAAAGCTTCCGATTATCTAAAGGGCTTAGGATACAATGTCTCTTCAACAGGTAATGCAGATAATTATAATTACACCAATGTTTTTATCAAAGTAAAGCCGGATAAAAGCGATTTTCTCGGTTTATTAAAAAAAGACTTAGGGTTTAATTACACTATTGGAACAACTTCTGCAGATCTTTCCTCTTCCTCTTTAGAAGACGCTTTGGTTATAATAGGTAAGTAGAATGAAAATATACTTAGCAACTGACCACGCAGGATTTAATTTAAAAGAAGAGGTAAAAAAATATTTACTTTCTCTTGGCTATAGCGTTGAAGATTGTGGAGCTTTTGCTTTTGATAAAAATGACGATTATCCTGAAATTATCGCAAAAGCGGCCAAAGCAGTTTCAAAAGATAAAGCTTCTATGGCCATAGTTTTTGGAAAATCAGGGGCAGGTGAAGAAATTGTCGCAAATAAATTTGACAACGTCAGAGCGGTTTTAGGGTTTTCCAAAGAAAACGTCAGGCTCTCAAGAGAACACAATAATGCAAACGTTTTATCGCTTGGAAGCGAATTCATGTCTTTCGAAAAAGCAAAAGAACTAATCTTAATTTTTCTTAAAACCCCGTTTTCAAACGACCCCAGACACGTTAGAAGAATAGAAGAAATAGAAAAGTTGGAAAAATAAAATATGTTTGAAATAATCCCCGGAATTTTAGAAAAAGATTTTTTAGAAATTGAAAGAAAAATCGAACTTGTAAGAAGGTTCTCAAAAGTTATCCATATTGACATAATTGACGGAAAGTTTGCGCCAAACACCAGTTTTTTAGACCCCAAACCTTTTGAAAAATATACCAGAGATTTATTTTTTGAAGCCCACTTAATGGTTGAGGAGCCGATTAATTATTTAGAGCCCTTTGCGGCCTCGGGTTTTAAACGTTTTTTAGGTCACATAGAAAAAATGTCAGATCAGGTGGAGTTTGTTGCAAAAGGCGAATTTTTAGCAGAAGTTGGGCTGGCGATTGATTTGGATACACAATTAGATAGCATAAAATCAAGCTTTGAAGATTTAGACTCTATTTTAATTATGAGCGTTAAAGCCGGCTTTTCGGGACAAAGTTTTATGCCGCAGGCTTTGGAAAAAATAAAAAAAATTAGAGAAAAATCACAAGTTCCTATTGAAATTGACGGAGGAATAAATGAGATAGCATTAGAGGAAGCTTTTAGTTGTGGGGTAAACAGATTTGTTACGACCAGCTTTCTTTTTAATGGCAATCCCAGCGATAACTACCAAAAGCTCGTTTCTGAAGCTAGAAAACTTAACGGGTAAAAGGGGTTGCGCTTGGAGTTGCAATAAAATTACAGTTTACCGAAGTTTCGGTCCCTTTTACGAAATATTCTATTTTCGAAAGACAATTTTTTTGGACAATATCATCGGGAATTTTTATTGGGGGGTCTGATACGTTTCCCAAAAGACCGGTCATAATCTTGTTCCAAATCGGAGCAGCCCCTGTAATTCCGGAAGCAAGATTTTGGCTCATCGGTGAATTGTCATTATTACCAACCCAAACGGCAACTAGTTTTGTGGGAGTGTAGCCGATTGTCCAATTGTCTCTTTTGTTGTCCGAAGTCCCGGTTTTTACAGAAACAATATGATTTGGAATATTTAAAGGAGAATTTGTTCCAAATTCAAAAGAGCGAGCTAAGTTATCAGACAGGATACTGGAAATTATAAAAGCAACGCCACTTTTTATCACCTGTATCCCGTCCGGATTTTCTTTTCGATACAAAATATTTCCCTGATAATCTGTGACTTTTAACAAAGGGTCCAAGCTCACTTTTTTACCCAAGTTTGCAACCGTGCCGTAAACCTCCGCCATATCTGTCATTTTTACTTCTGCCGCCCCAAGGGTTATGGATAAACCGTACTGTGACGGGTCTCCCCAGGTTGTAATGCCCATTTTTTTGCCTTCCTCAACCATGGCCGGAATGCCAATCTTTTGCAGAGTTTTAACCGCAGGAATGTTAAAAGAATTTGCAAAAGCTATTCTTAAAGGAATTCTTCCGTGAAATGCTCCGTCATAGTTAACCGGAGAATAGGGTGAAGAGCCCAAAATGGCATAGGTAACCGGCGAATCGTCAAGGATTGTTGCGGCGGTAAACCCGTTGGCAAGAGCAGCGGCATAAGTAACTACTTTTATGGAGGAGCCGGGTTGTCTAAGCGCAGTTGTTAAATTAACGTTTCCCCCGTTTGAGTCGTTATAATCTTTGCTTCCAACCATGGCTAAAATTTCACCACTTGCCGGATTGGTTACCAAAGCAGCGCCGTTGGTCAGATTAAGATAGGCATCATTATTTACCTCTGTTTTTACAATTTCTTGAGTACTGTCCTGAAGCTTTAAATCAAGACTAGTAGTGACACTCAAACCGCCTTTTTCAACCATAACTATTCCATACTTTTTTATTAAATAGTCCTTAACATACATTACAAAATGAGGGGCATAGATTGGCGTTTGGGGCAAAAGAAAAGAGAGCTGTTCACTTAGTGCGTTTTCCATTGCATCTTTGGTGATGTATTGTTGCTCTAACATTTTTTGTAGAACTTCTTTTTGTCTTTGTTTCCAAAGATTAGGATTTTCTCCATAAGGGGAATAGATGCTTGGCGCCTGAGGCATTCCCGCTAAAAATGCACTCTCTGCAAGGTCTAAATCCTTTACGTTTTTTCCAAAATAAACTTCGGAAGCAGCTTCGACTCCCCAGGCTGTTCCTCCATAAGGAACTTGATTAAAGTACATTCCAAGAATTTCGTCTTTGGTATAAATTTTTTCCGCCCAGAAAGCAATGATTATCTCTTTAATTTTTCTCTCGATACTTACTTCGGGGGACAAAAGAGTTGATTTTATGAGTTGTTGGGTAATTGTTGAGCCTCCTTGAATGGGTTTTCCGGAAAAATCAGCAACGGCGGCTCTTACGATCGCGTTAATGTCAAAACCGGGGTTTTTATAGAAATCCTTATCTTCAACGGCAATTGTTGCGTTGATTAGATCCTTAGGAACTAAGCTTAAGGGAACGACAGTTCTATTCTCGTTTGCGTAAATTTGATAAAGAAGAATTCCGTTCCTGTCGTAAATTTTGGTCGTTTGGGCAACTTCTCTTATGGAAAGGCTTTTAGGATTAGGCAGGTTTTGCAGAAAAATTATAACTAAAAGAGGAAGAAAAATGAAAATAAGTGAAAAAATTGTTCCTAAAACAAAATATTTTACCCGAAGTCTTACTAAGTGAGGTTTTTGATAAAGTATTTTTTGTTTTCGGGCCTTAGGTTTTTTATTTTTTTTTAATTTTAAAAATTGAGGTTTTAGGGAAAATTTTATACTTGGAATTTTTGGTTTTTGTAATTTAAATTGTATTTTTGGAAATTTAATCTCAATTTTTGGCAGAGAAAACTTTAGGTATTGTTTGGTTTGCAAAAGCTGATTTTTTCTAAAAACATAACGCCCCGATAGTTTTTTTGTTTCTTTTTCCGTTTCTTTTTTTATGTTTTCAAATTTATGTTGTAATGCACGGACAAAAAAGCGAACAATTGTTATTAAAAGGTTAACTAATAAAAGAACAAAGTCGCCTATTTTAATTAGAAGGTTTAAGATGAGGACGATGATGCTTAGTAAAAATCTCATAAACAATACAAGGCAGCAAAGGTGAGCGAATTATACTATAGGTGTATCAGCTTTAAAAGAGGCAAAATTAATGTCCTGGAGTTGGGCTTGGTGTTGGGGAAGGGTGTGGGCAGGAAAGGCAGTATTTATCACCCGTTGGGTCGGTATAAACAGTTTCGTTTTTTGTCTCCAGGTTGTCTACCTGTCCTTTAGCAGGTAAATCTTGTGTGTTTTTGTCAACCACTGTATCTTCGGAGGTTAATTTTCCATAAGAATTTTCAGTTCCTTTTATAAAGTACTCAAATCTTGTTGGACAAGTTGCCCCAGGAGTAATTGACGGGAAAAATCCTGTATCTGAACACACCTGTTTTTGGATTACAGAAGGCGGTCTTGATACACCTTCGGGAGTTTTTCCTTTTAAAACGAAAGACATAATGTCATTCCAAATCGGAGCAGCACCCGTAATTCCCGATACCAGTCCGCTCATTTGAGTATTATCGCTATTGCCAACCCAAGCAGCTACCAAATATGAAGGAGTGTAGCCGATTGTCCAATTATCTCTAAAATCATTGGTTGTTCCGGTTTTAACCGATACGGTTTGGCCTTTTATCTTAAGCTGTGAATTGTCTCCAAATTCCAAAAGCCTTGCGCCGTTATCCGCCAAAATATCGGAAATTATAAAAGCAACCCCTTCGGGTAAAACTTTTTTTCCAAAAATAGGACTTCCTGGAGGATCGTACTTTTCCAAAACCTTGCCGGTTTTATCGGTAATTTTCAGTATGGGTTTGAGGTCAATTCTGTATCCGGAGTTTGCAAAAACTCCAAATGAAGTTGCCATATCAACCATTTTTACTTCTGCTCCTCCCAAAGTTAAAGATAAGCCGTACCTTTCTGGCTCGGTAAAAGTAGTAATTCCCATTGCCGAAGCTGTTGCCACCATTCCCTCAATCCCGTTAAGTTTGAGCATTTTAACAGCAGGGATATTCAAAGAATTTCCCAGCGCGTAGCGAAACTGGCTTAAGCCATGCCATTTTCCGTCATAATTAAGTGGACAATAATCTTTTCCGCCTTGGTTTGGGAAACAGATCGGTCCGTCAACAAAAGTTGTTGCCGCATTATATTTATTGATTAATCCCAGGGCATAATTTATTGGTTTTATTGAAGAT
>JAKAEH010000082.1:0-350 GCA_021825955.1 bacterium
AAGGCTGCCATAAGATGGACTTTGGGAAAATTCTGGGAAATACCGGCTGCCAATTCTTTTAGTACTGTTGTCTTTCCGGCTTTTGGAGGAGATACTATCATTCCCCTCTGTCCAAAACCAATAGGAGCAACTAAATCTATTATTCTTGTTGAAAGAGGAGTTTTTCCCGTAGAAAGAACTATTTGTTTTTTTGGATAAATAGGAGTCAAATCATCAAAATAAGGTCTTCTAAGAGATTCATCTGCTCCCATTCCGTTTACTTTTTCCACCTTTAAAAGCCCGAAGTATCTTTCCGTATCTTTCGGAGGCCTTCCAATTCCCTCGACTAAATCTCCAGGTCTTAACATAAA
>JAKAEH010000082.1:360-5188 GCA_021825955.1 bacterium
TCTTCTTATTTGAGATTGGGAAATATAAATGTCTCTTTGTGATGGAATAAATTTAGGCCTTAAAAATCCGTGTCCTTCGGGCTGGATATCTAAAATACCCGACACTTCTTGTGTTGGCACAACAGGAGGTTCATAGGAATCTCTAGCCTGCTCTACATGAATGATTGGCGTATGAACAATAGGAGCAGGAACTTCCTCTTTTTTTTCTTCCACAGGAGTTTCCTCTTGGGGTTTTCCAATAATATCTTCAACACTGGCGTCAGCTTGCACTGAATTATCTGAATGTATTTTTTTCTTATATGGCATAAAGTAAATTTAAAAAATTAAAATGAAATTGAAAGTTGGTCAATAAATTGTAAGTTAATTTGGTCAATAGTTCTTAGGGAATGCTTTTGAAGACCTTTAAAAGCATTCTTATTAGACCACAGCTGCCTTATTTTGTCAATAGAGCAAAATAAACAAAGAAAAGCCTGAGATATTTTGATATCTTGACTATCCTATAATAGTTTGTTATAATTCAGCCTCCTAATAAAACCATGAAGAAAATAATACTTATTATTAGCCTTTTATTACTTGGTTTAACGGCATCTGCCCAAACTGCAAATGCCGATTGTCAATCCGTTTACGGAGGGGGACAAACCTGCACATTTAACTTTACTATAAGTAAATCGGTTCAGACTCCCGGAAAAGGCGGAGGTCAGTACGTCCATAACTTGGGACCAAACGATGCTCTATTTTCAACTTCCCAAAATGTTAATTATCAAATTGTAGTTACAAATACAGGTTCTAATACCATACCAAGCCTTAACGTTGTTGACACATTCCCCCAGTTTGTTACTTTTGTATCGGGCGTAGGAAACTATAACCAAAGCAATAATACGCTTAACTTTACTGTAAATAATTTAACACCCGGACAAAGCTTAACTTATGTTGTTACTGCAAAAATTGCTAATTCCATACCAGCAAGCAACGGTCCTTTTTGCGTAATTAACCAGGTTAGTGCAACCGATACGAATGGACAGACACAGTCTGATTCATCCCAAGGATGTATCCAGCAAACAGTTACACCTACAGTTGCGCCTGTACCTGTTATAAAAACTACACCTCCCACAGGACCCGAAATGCTTCCTTTATTAGGACTTATTCCGGGAGGCCTTGGAGGACTATTTTTAAGAAAGAAATCTAAATTGAATGTAATGAAAGAGGGGGGTGAGAAATAATGACAAATAAAGAAAGAGTATTGTTAATTGGAGGATTAGTAGGAGGAATAGCAGGAGGAGGATTATTGGTTGGGACAGCAGATAGAGCATTTCAGCCAAGAAACGCCGACGTAACCGGAAGTATGCCTCCCGGAACTGTAGTTCCAGGAGCATCCCAAACAATGGGACCGGAAGCCAGTGCAAGTGGTGTCGTAGTTTCGTTCCCACCCGCAACTGAAGCTCCTACAGCAAGTCCTATGTCTAGCCAGAGTGCTGAGGGAAAATGCGCAATTCCTCAAAATCCTAACTTGGGAGCAGAAATTGGAGCATCTATTCCAGTACCTGGAGATTTATCTCAGATACAGGTTAGCTCACTCACAAACTACCAAGAAGGACAGTGGTTTTATCCTATCTATGATCAATTTACAGCAAACGCTGCAAATAACTGGAGAGGTATAGGACCCCACTACCCTGTTGCCTTCAACAATTTAGACGCTAACGCAGGTTCGTTAGAATCTCACGGATTACCGGGAGAATTAATTGTTAGAGGAAACCAGGGAGGTTTAGTAGCTTTATCCTTAGGCGTTGAATACGCTCATAGAAGCGACGGCGCATGGGGACATGATTCTTCTGGAAACTTAATCCAAAACCCTAAATGGGAAATGCAATTCACCTTAAAAGGAATGCTTCCCGGACAGATGGTTTGGATGGTTGATGCAGATACCGGAAAGCAGTTAGAATGGCCGGACGGTTCACCTGTTATCTACACTCCAAGCAAGCTGGGCGATTTAAGTATTGAAATGCCCAACTCTGCGCAAGGAGAATGCAAAACAGATACAAGAGTTCAGTTAGTATTCAAATTACAGAGTATTAACGGACAACCGCAGGAAATCAAAGTTGAACGTGGTCCTAACGACCACCCGGAACTTAAAGGAGAAAATCCTTTACCTGATGGAGTAGTTAAACCGGTAATTCCGGGAAACTAAGCTTGTATTAAGCTAAATAAAAATACGCGCCTTTAAAAAGCGCGTATTTTTTTGCTTATCTGAGGCTTTGAAGAACTAAATTTGCTGCTCTATCCCACGAAAAGGTTTTAACTGTAAATTCATATAGTTTCTTACTCAAGCTATCTCTTAGTTTTTTATCTTCTACAAGCCTTATCAGCGCCTCTTTAAATGCTCTAGAATCGCCTTGTTTTATCAATATCCCCGTTACCCCGTCTTTAATTATTTCGCTTATTGCACCAGTATTTGTTGCCACTACAGCCATTTTGCTTTCCCCTGCCTCAACTAATGCCATCGGAAGACCCTCACTATGTCTTGAGGGATAAACAAAAATATCGGAATTTTTTAAAAGCCTGATAACCTCTTTATGCTCAATTCCTCCTAAAAACTTAATATTTTTAATTCCTCCCGCCTCTTTTTTAAACTTTTTAAGCAATGCTCCGTCCCCTGCCACTATAAAATCTGCTTCTTGGATTTCTTTTGCAAAACTTATTAAATCCCCTACTCCTTTTGATTTTAACAGCCTTCCTGCATAGACCACTTTGACTCTTTTACCGGTTTTTTCTCTAGTTCCCGGGGTATTAACTCCCGGATATGCGACTTGCGAGGAAATGCTAAAGTTTTTCTTTAGAAATTCTTTTGTCTTCTTGTTTTGGGCAAATATCCCGTCGTAAAAATGCAAAGAAAACCGTACTATTGTAGCCTCGATAAGCCTAACCGCAAGATTTACAAATCCGCTTGAGCTTACTGGATGGTAGGCACAATGATCTGTTAAAACCACTTTTGCGCCTATTAACCTTGCATATAAAGGTGCCCACCAGGAAGAATCAAAAAATCTGGTAGAAGTGTGAACTAAGTCATAGCCTCTGTGTTTAGAAAGAAAATCTAATAAAGATACCGGGTCGGGTAAAATGAACTGGTCTTTTAAAATTTCGAAGCCTTTTATTCTATATATATTAAGGCCTTTATAAATCTCCTTTTCCCTAAATCTATCAGTGCTATAGCAAAGTACATCTACCGAAACATCTTTATTCTTAGCCTTCAAATAAGAATAAAGCTCTTCCATATATTTTTCACTTCCCCCTATGTGAGGATAAAAATAAGTCGAAATTACCAAAATCTTTTTCATCCCGCTAGAAAGCTCTCCTTAAAAGCCGTATCACAACTAAAGCATTATTTATTTCTAGATAAATCTTTCTAACGGGATTCATATAACTTGAAAAATTGCTATTTCTTTATTTTGATAAAGCAATTTAAACTGCTTACTGTTTTTTAAGAAATTGATATAGGTTTGGTCATTTGGTGTAATAGTTTTAGGAGACCAAATGTTATAAAAGGTGCTTTCTTTCTGGTTTCTTGGTAGCGCCTGCCACTCAAAATATCTTCCTCCGACGGCAAATAAAACCTGTCTATGAGAATTTCTGTCTGAAGTAAGCGAATCTTCAATACTTAATACTTTGTTTCTTATAAAAACAGGGTTATAGGAACCGTTTATTGATTCCAAAGTTTTTCTTGTAGATAAATTCATATATACTCCGCCCTGTGTGTTTACACCGGAATTAGCCTCCAAAACGTACTGAAGACTTGGATCGCTTACTAAAAACGCATTCTCTTTTTTATTATAAGAGGCAAGAAAAGCGGAAGCATCCATTTCCCCGTTTGAAATCTGGGTAACGTAATTTCCAAAATGCAAAGGCTCTTTGTATAGAAGCTGATTATTATAAAAAGTTATCGCCAGGGAAACTGTTAAAATTGTAAAAGAGATAAACTTCAAAAAATTGGAAAAATTAGAAACAAGTACTGCAATTCCCGCGACAATAATAAGATTTGTAAGGTAATGTCCTAAAACATAAAATTTAAGAAAATAAGAAAATGGAGAAAAGGATATTCCGAATATTATAAGGGCAAGTATTAAAATAATTTTCTGAGAATAGTTTTTACCTCTTAAAATGCCAAAAAACCCAATAAGCGCAAACAGAATAAAAATGCCGTACCAATCTAAGATAAATCCTGCTTTTTCGAATATCGAAAAGCTAAAATGGGAAGCTTCTTCTATAGAAAGCACTTGCCAGTTGCCTAAAAAATGTAAACCTAATATCCCCAGTAAGAATGCTGTAGCTAAAACAACCATAGCGTTAAGGAATTTTAAGCTAATTGGAAGCCTCGGAGCCAAATATAACACTCCCAGAAAAGCAAGGCATAATGGACCAACAACATAATGCATTAAAAGAATTACAAGTGATGCTATTAATAGAAAAATCTTTTTGTAACTTATTATTTCCGAAGCTAAAAATACGGTTATTAAAGCAACCATCGTCTGCGGAATAAGAAACAAAGCCGAATATGCGATTACTGCCTCAAAAGTTAAAGAGGATAAAATTGCCGCCAGTAAAGCCAGTCCCCTGTCCCTAAAAAGCTTTTGGGCAATTAAAAATGACGCTATTGCAGTTAAGAAATAATGCCAGTATTCAAGCCACCAATATATACCCAAAAGTCCCCGTTGAAAAATAATTTTAGGCAAAGACAATAAAATTCCAAAAAGAGGAGAATAACTAGTGAAAGTAAATGTATCCGAAATCCTCGTCGTAAAAAAAGAAAGCTTCCCATCTGATATAAGATTGGCCA
>JAKAEH010000083.1 GCA_021825955.1 bacterium
ATTTGAAGTTAATACTTTCACTTGGCTTAATATATCTTCGGGGACAGTCGTCCAGACTGGAACTTCTGTAAACTCAAAAGAAGTGTAAACAGGAACAGAATTACCGACACCGACACCCGGTTCAAAAATAGCAAACTTGCCAGATGGCGGAATGAAAGTCTCACCTTCTCTCTTGCCTATATAAATATTATTTTCATCGGCAAAACGAAATCTATAACTTATTTTATTGATAGCTACTCCACTATTATGATTTTCAAGATAAGCGACAGCATTATAACGTCCAGGAATCACTTCAAAAGTACGTGCCCATAAAATTGAAATTTGGTCTACCTGAAAACTACAAACACGTTCACAAGAGCCTCCGCAATCTACTCCTGCCTCATCACCGTTTTTTATATTATCTGTACAAGATGGTAATTTATTTACATAAGGAGAAACTAACAAATATCCCAAGCCAAAGATAAACGCGATCAAAACCGCGATATAGAAAAGCTGTCTTTTAATAGCCCATGTCATAAGGATATTGTAGCAAGAAATAACGCTTTTTCAAAGTAATCTTTATACCTTTATTATCTTCTTTGTGACTGAATCAACAAATAATCTGAAAGCTGGACAATTTTCTTTTTCATAAATAATTTTTACTCCAAGTAGGTGTTTATTTGTACAAGATAAATCTTTTCTAGAAATTGATACCTTCGGTTTAATTATACGATCAAGATACATACGTCTCAAGTTCCCAGGACCATCTTTCTGATAATTACAAAAATGTTCCCCGCATTTTTGACAAGAAATACTCAACAATCTAGAATATCCTCCCCTAGTTTTTTTATATCTATCGTTCTTAAAGATAGCTTTTATCATAGCCTTTATATAATAACATAAATAAAGTATTTTATTTTAATCTAAAAAATTTAGTTTCCGTGCCATTTATTACAATAACTTCACCATCTTTCAGTGTTTGATATGGCATATTTTTTTCTTTATAAAATTCAATTTCTTTATCCATACTTGCTGATTCAGGGTGGTCAGATTTATAGTGTACAGCTATGTGGTAATCAAGAATACCTAATCCATCCCAGTTAAAGTCTTTCTCATACCCTTCTGGGATAATATTGGGGTCGTCCACAATTTCTAACCCTTTTAATGATTCAGAAAGAATAACAATTCCGGCACTAAAACCAGCATAAACTATTTTATCTTCTAAGAGCATTTCTTTTATTATTTTATCAAATCCGCTTTGTTTATACGCACGTTTGAGTACAAAGGTATTACCTCCATAAACCCAAACTAAACCGAAGCTAGAAAGATGTTTTTTGAGTTCTTCAGATTTACCAAAATAATTTTTTAGGTCAATTTGTTCTGGATTAAAACCCAAAGATTTTAATACATCCATTTGGTCATTAAGACTTTTAGTAATTCTTTCTTTGTCATTGCTCCAATCTACTGCGTTCATAATCACCCCAACTTTTTTGTTGTCAGGACAAAGCTTCACCAATTCCTCGGTATAGTTCCCAAATTTATATGATGATAAATATAGTCTCATAGATTAATAATAACATAAAAAATTAAAAGTATTAAAATAATTTGAGCTGTTTATTATTTAATTTATAAATAACTTGATTTTTAAACACTTAAAATCCGTTCATATTGACAAGTCTGTTTTAATTTGGTATTTTATGGGTAAATAATAATTCATTAAAAATTAAATAAAAGGAGAATTACAATGATAATATCATTAAGTGGTCCTTCGGGAATTGGAAAAGGTTTCATAAAAAAAGAATTATTGAAACTTTATCCTTCTATGAAGGAAATACTATGGTTTACAACTCGTTCATATCGACCAGAAGAACAAAATAGTAATAGGATAAGTGTTTTACCATCAGAGTTTGATAGACTTGTTAAGTCTAAAAAATTAACTTTGGTGCAAAACCTTTATGGGCATCGTTATGGATTAAAAAAAGAAGAATTACTTCCAGATGATTCAATTAAAATAACAGAATTACATTCAAGTAATTTAAGGAAAGCATTAAAAATTAATCCCTCAATTCTCTGTATTGGTCTTGTAACCCTCGATTTTTCTTTGTTGCGTAAAAGACTTTCTATTGTTCGTAAGACAGAAAGTCTGGTAGAAATCGAACAAAGAATAAAATCAGCAAAAACAGAAATAAAAACAATTTTAAAACAAAAAAATCTGTTTATAAAAATTGTTAAAATAACGGAAAATGCAGAAGACCTTGTTCTAAAAGAAATAATTAAAATATTAGACTTACATCTAAAAAATGAAGGAGAAAACCTATGTTAAATACACAAGTTGGTACCGTAAAATTACAGACACCCTTATTGTTGGCTTCAGGATATATAACCGAAACACCTGAATTCTTTTTGAAAGCTCAACCTTATGGATGTTCGGGAATAATTACTCGTTCACTTAAAGAACATGTTCCACTAGAGCGTGCCAAAATCCCATCTCCACGTTATGCTATTTTTGATCAAGATAGCATGCTTAATTGTGAATGGGGTAATGAAAGACCATGGACTGAATGGAGAGATAATGGTGTAGATAAAGTGAAAAATACCAATAGTCCAATAATTATTTCACTGAGTGGTCGAGATTCAGATAGTTGTTGTAATCTGATAAAGATTTTTGATGAAATAGGTGTTGATGCTTATGAAATCAATATATCTTGTTCTCATTCTGGAGTATTACATGGAAACCTAAATGTCGATGCATTTTATTTGGAACAACTTATGAAAAAGGTTCGTGCTGTTACCACTACACCAATCTGGATTAAACTATCTTATTCAAATTTTTTGGTTACTATGGCAAAACAAGCAGAAGAATTTGGAGCTAACGCTGTAGTTTGTACGAACAGTATTGGTCCAGGGATGTTAATTGATACCAAAACAGCTAAACCAAAACTCGGGATCAAGGGTGGCGGAGGTGGCGTAACAGGAAAAGCCATATTCCCTATAGCTTTATGGTGTGTCCATCAACTTTACCAGGTATTAAATATTCCTATTGTTGGTTGTGGAGGAGTTTTTACAGCTGATCAAGTAGTTCAAATGCTCATGGCAGGCGCATCAGCAGTTCAACTTTATACAGCACCTGCACTTAAAGGCCCTATTGTCTTTAAAAGAATTAAAACTGATTTGCTAAAATTCTTAAAAGATTCAAATCATAGTTCTACTAGAGACCTAATCGGATTAACCAAAAACAAAACAAATGAACATACATTTTTATCTCCACTTCCAGTTATTACAAAAGAAAAATGTACAGGTTGTGGAATTTGTATTGACGCTTGTGCTTTTGGAGCCATAGACATGATTCTCCGTCCAAATAAAAAAGCATTAGCAATTATTACTAATAATTGCATTTCGTGTAATGCTTGTGTTGGAGTATGCCCTCCAAAATTCAATGCTATTCAAGCATCATTTTAGGAGATACATTTATGAAAAAAACATACACAATAGCAGTGCACTGCTCAAAATGCAAATTTCTACTTTACGATTATAAGAAAGAGGGAGCTGGAACACTTATTAAGTGTTATGCCGATATGATAATAAAGGATAATACTAAAGGTGATCTGAAATGTCCTAACTGCGGGCAAGAGTTTGCTCGTCATGCAATAATTCATAATAGACCTGCCCACAAAATTATTGGCGGAAAAGTTTTTGTGAGAGGTCATCATGGATAATAACTATAGTAATTTATTTCAAACGGGCGCTAGATTAAAACCTAGTCGCTCGTTTTTTTTATTTCCATACTAGAGTCCAAATCTATTTTTAAAATAATTAGAAGTATAATTTTTATAATCAAAAATTTCGTTAGATTCTTTATTTAGTTTATCTATATAAGCAAAAAATTGTTTTTTATCAAAAATATTTAACCCGAGTTCTTTACAAACATTTTCAATTTCTTTAATTAATTCAGCACTATCCTCTTTTTTATTTGCCATTTTCTCTGCTTCGTAATAATAGCTGTGCCCTGGAACTTCTACTAGGGCAAATTCAATATCTTTATATTCATAAACTTTGCTTTTTCTGACACACAACATTCCCTTACCAAACCCGAGTTCGCCAAAAATTTCAACTAAGGTATCAAATTCACCCGACTTAGTAAAAGCAGAAAGTTCTTTTCTTTGTTCAGTTCCTCCCCATTCACCAACTTTAACAATAATTTCAGGAATACCATTAGTTACTCTCAATCGTATATCCTTTTTTCTATTTTCAACTCCACCTTCCAGAAAAGTAGAGTAATCAATAAGCACTCTATTTTTCTCCGAAGTTTTTTTTCCTTCATTTTCAAAAAATTTAACTAAATTATCAAATTCTTCTTTTAATAAAGGCCCGCGTATTTCAATTTCTATATTTTTTTCCATATTAAACAAAGTTCATATTATTTTTAAATCGCATCGAGTTCTACCCAGAAAGTGGAGCCTTTGCCGGGACCTTCGGAATCTACCCAAACTTTGCCTTTGTGCGCATCCAAAATCATTTTGACAGAATAGAGGCCATAGCCCGTACTGTCCACATTTATTTTGACAGAATCTTTTCCGCGTCCACCTTCAGTAAACAAATTTGCCCTATCTTCTGGAGTTATACCTACGCCTGTGTCTTTCACATAAAATAAAACTTTATTATCTTTTTTCGTGATGCCAACTTTCACCGTCCCCTCTTTAGTATATTTAATAGAATTTTCTACTAAATTGTTTATAACTTCTTTGAGCCAAAGAGGATCTCCTGAAACATTAAAGGTGCCCTCCCCCATTTCACTTTCTAATTTCAAACCTCTCGCTTCGGCAGAAATCTTTTTTTCAGAAACTGTTTTTTCTGCTAGCTCTTTGAAGTCCACCGTTTTCATTTCATATTTGACTGTACCTTTTTCCAAGTTGGCAGCATTTAAAACGAGGTCAACCGTCTCAATACCCATATTGTCTGATTCTAAACCTTGCTCTGCACGTTTTCTCACTTCTTCATTTATCTCACCAAACATTCCTTCCAACATCCCAGCGAAAATATATTTAGAACGAGTGAAAGAACCTTTAACTTTATGAGTGACCAAATGCACGAGGCTTTCCCTCTGTTTCAAAAGCTCTTGGAGGTTGAAATTCGCAACTTGCAAATCTTTATAT
>JAKAEH010000084.1 GCA_021825955.1 bacterium
AATCAAAAATAGCGTTCGTGATTCGGTCACGGGACGAGTTCTTTTTACAAGAACTCAAAGCCTTGAGTCAGATGTAAAACAGATTTTTGGAGGAGTAATTGACGAAACTATAAATTTTCTTACAATCAAACCTGAGTCAAACGAAACAGTAAAGTTAAATTTTTCTACCAAATCTTATACGGTTGATAAATCTGCTGAAAATGAAATGTTGGTCCTTGTTAATAATCAGAGACAGAGAGTCGGACTTCCCCCTTTAAGGGTGGATGTGGCTTTGGTTGAAGCAGCCAGAAGTCATGGGAAAGATATGCTTGAGCGCGGTTATTTTTCCCACTACACACCTGAAGGCTACTCGCCTTTTGATAGGCTCGACAAAGACCAAATTTCATACACCTATGCCGGAGAAAATCTTGCCTTGGCGCCGGATGTTCAAATCGCAATGGATGGTTTGATGAAAAGCAAGGGACATCGGGAAAATATTTTATCTCCAAACTTTAGAAAGGTTGGAATAGGCATTTTAAATGCCGGAATATACGGGGAACTGTTTGTTCAAGAATTTACCGATTAGAGTCTGCTTGCCCGAAGAGCATTAATAATAACCGCAACATCAATTGCCTCCTGTAATACAGCCCCGATTAGTGGGGGAATAAGCCCAACAGATGCGAAAACCATACCCCCTATACTTATTCCGATTCCCCACAAGATGCTTTGCAAGGCAATGTCTATTGTTCCTTTGGAAATTTTGAAAGAATCAAGAACTAGTGAAAAGTCATTTCCTAAAAAGACAATGTCTGCTGCCTCTGAAGCGGCTGTTTGTTCCTCATTTGAAAAAACAATTCCTACATCGGCAAGCGCAAGTGCGGGAGCATCATTTATCCCATCCCCAACCATCGCAGTAATTTTTCCCTCTTTCTTCAATTCCTTAATCCCTTTCTGTTTGTCTTCAGGCTTACACTCAGCTTTTAAATTTATACTTTCACCAAGCAGCCCAACTACTTTTTCGGCTGCTTCTTTTTTGTCACCTGTAAAAATATGAATTTCTATTCCCATTTTTTTGAGCGCTTTTATTATTTCTTTGGAATCCTCTTTTATTTCATCTTCAAATTTAAAAATTCCAATTTTACTCTTCTCTTGGAAGAGCTCTATTAACATCCCTTCTTCCTCGCCTTTTTTTAGTGTATAAGTTTTTCCGTTTACATTTCCAGCTATTCCTGAACCTATTTTTTCGCTAACTTTTTTTGATGAAAAAACAGAAGCGTTTTTTTCTCTTGCAAAAGTGACAACGGCTTTTGCCAATGGATGGAGAGAATTTCTTTCAATTGCCTCTGCTATTCCAAGAAGTTCATTATCTTTAAGCTTTGACAGATTACTAAACTCTACGAGTTTTGGTTTCCCCAGCGTAATAGTTCCCGTCTTGTCAAAAATAAATGCTTTAGCGCGCGATAAAGCTTCAATACTTGCAAGCTTTTTGACTATTACTCTTTTTTTTGCTGATGCACTCACTCCGCCCATCAAGGCAATTGGAGTTGCAAGGATTAAAGGACAGGGAGTTGCTATCACAAGAACTGCTAATACCTGATGCAGGCTTCCTGAGATAATGTAGGCAAAGCCGGCTATTACAGCTGTTATTAAAGTAAAGATAGTGCTGTATTTATCTGCCAGTCTAATTAAAGGAGCCTTTTCCCCTTGAGCATTTTTTACCATTTCAATTATTTTGTTGTAGGTTGAATTTTCCTGGGTGCTTGTTACTTTTATGATAATTACGTCTCCTACGTTAATTGTCCCGCTTCTTATTTGGTCTCCTTCAAACTTTTCCATAAGATATGGTTCTCCTGTCAAAGAAGACTCGTCTGTTAATGCAGATTGTGACGTCAAGATTCCATCCAGTCCAATGACCTCCCCTCTCTTAACTAATATTTCTTCTCCTGTTTTTACATTGCTTATTATTTCTTTTCTTCCGGCTTTCCCATTTTCCCAAAGAGTTATGTCGTTTGGTATGCGGTCAACCAGTTTTGTAAGGCTTTTTTTTGCTTGAGCTACCCCATAATCTTCAAGAGTTCTTCCACTTGAAATCATAAGGGCAATAACAGCTGCAACAAGATATTCTCCCGTTACAACGGAGACAATAATTGCAAGTATGGCGATATAATCTAGAGCAAACTGTTTTCTTAAAAGTGCTCCTAAAGTATCTTTGAAGAGTTCGTAGCTTCCAAGGGCAATAATTACGAGAATAAATAATTCTTTATACCCTGTTTTAAAAAATAATAGGACAAGATATAAAATAATCCCGATAAGCACTATTAAAGGAATTTTAAAACTTGTAATAAAGGTATTTAATTTCATCTATCGGTTTTTTTAAGCTTCATTTTAAATTCTTTGTCTTGACTAATAGTGTCAGATATTCTTATCTCTCCGGGTCGAGTTTCCGCGTTTTGCACTTCGAATGGTGCAATAGACGGATTATAAATTATAGAAAGATCAAAAGGCAACACTTCAACTCCCGGCTGCTTATAAACAAGAAGCGAATAGGAAAAAAGGTTTTTTACCGGAACGGTCAAACCATTTTTATAGATAACCTCTACTGTTTTTTTTGAGCTTTTAGGGACTGTAGTTATAAAACCCATTAACTGCTTGTTTTTATCTTGAACTGAATCGACTTCAAGGCCTGAAGGAGGAGCAAATATTTTTGATTCGTAAATCTTAAAGTCAGTGACAGCGGAAGCTATTTTTTCTTCTTTTCCGTCAATCTTGATGGAATTAATTTTACTTCCTAAAGGAGCAATAATTCGTAAATATGTTTTATAATCATTTTTTTGGCTTGTATTTTCAAATTCTATTATTGCTTTTGATGTGAGATCTTTCTGATCCAGATTTAAGACATATTCAACTTTTCTTTTTACATCAGCATTCACCTTATTTATTCCGATGTTTGCTTCATTTATAGAAAAAATATCGTTTAATTGATCGGGTTTACTATCTCTTAAATCAGTAAAGCTTCCTGAAAATCCATTTACATTAAACAGTTTTTGAATAGAGTTGGTATTAAACACAAAAAGAATTCGTTTTTCTGAAAGAAGCTTTGGGAGAATTTTCAAGATTTTAAAATAGTTTTCAGGATTCTTCTCAAGCTTAAGAGTTATTTGGTTAAAAAGTGCGTTTAGCACGTCTTTTTTTCCTGTTGAGCCGGGAAAGAATTTGTCTTCTATCGTGCTTTGTAAAAATTCAAAAGCATTATTTTCATCAATTGTTTTATTGTACCCGGGAAGTTTAATTGGACCAATTTCTTTAATGATTTGTTTAATTGATGTGAAATTAATTCCTATTACTCCATCGATTTGCTTTTGAGTTTCAAGGTTATATATCTGAGCAGCATTAGAAGCAGCAATTTCAAAGTCTGGATTAAAATTGGTGTCCCGTAAATATAAATGGGGCTGCAAGAATCTTCTTATAATATAATTTGGTTCAATATGCGCCTTTAGCTGTCCGTCCAGTTCATAAACATCCTTAATTTTTATTTCCTTCATCCTTCCTTTTGATATTGTCAGTTCACCAATAGAACCAATGAAGCCTCCGGTAGGTCTAAGCTCACCGTCATTTTGGAACAAAAGAAGATAATTTTTGTCTTTATCAAAGCCTAAAACCTGAGGAAGAACAGGCCCGAGGCTTAATAGATTTGTTAACTCTTTGTTTGTTAAATTATTAAGATTATCATTATTGCTTTCAAGCTTTAACTGTTCGGTCCTAAAGTATAGGTAATATAGATCAGATAATAGTTTTTCAAACTTTTCCCTTTCAACTCCCCTCGAAAGTTTATCAATTATTTCAAGATCCGATACCCCTTGTTTTACAATTTGGCTTACTTGTGTTGCTAAAACTAAGTCGGATACATTATTGCTTAAAATTTTTGCCTGCGAAGCAAGAACTATACTTGGCTCCGCTAAAGAGAGGAAATTTTGGGAGACTTTTATTGTTGTTAGAGCCTTTGGAAGATTCCCTTGTTTAAATTCGGAAACGCCGGTTTTAAAAGTCGAAATCCCAAGCAACAATGACGATGAAACAATTAATACATAAAAGATAAAAGAAACAATAAATGCAGAAATTAGAAATCTATTAGTCAGTACTTTTTGTGGAGTTTTCTTAATTGAATTTATCCTCTCAAGTATTGGTTGATTTTCTTTTTCTTCTTCGAAACCTTTCTCGCTTAAAATTCTTAAGCTTTTTTCAAATCCTACAAAGAATTCGTCCAAGTATTCAGGGATAAACCCAAACTTTGTTTTAATATCCTGCTCTATTTGACCATAAGTTTGATTCTCTTCTGCATTTTTTTCTTGTTTAAATTTTATTTCTAGATCTGGCTCTACCCTCTTTATCAAGTGAATGGCTGATACTAATGTTTGCGGATGATTGTAAAAGAGATTGAATATTTTGGCAGTTTTAAAATTTGAAAAAAGAATTTGGTTTATTCCTTCAATTGCGTCGTCTAAAAATATTGTGAAGAGCGGTTCTAAATCATTTCCCGAAAGAGTGACGCTTTTCTTTAAAAATGCGTTTTGTATAATTTTCGAGGTTTTAGATTTTAACGCGCTTTTATCATAGATATCTCCTGTTAAAACAAATCTTACATTTTCATTTCTATTATACTCAAGAATTGCGTCGTAGAAATCAGAAGCAAAGTTCACATCAACAAGTATTAACGTCTTGGCGTTGTCTTCAATTGCTTTCGGCAAAATATGTTGTAGGTATTTTTTATCTTTGATGTCAGAAAGAAATACAATTGCAAAGTCAATTTTTTCCTCAAGATTCTTGAGAAGATATGCAGACTCTGGAAGTAATTTATAGTATTTTTTTGGTTCGTGTTTTTCTTCTGTCTCGGAATCGGTTAGGTGAAGAATTTTAAAATCTCTGATAAATTTGTCAATTAACTCTTTTGCCAGCAGATTATTACCGCAAATGAATATAATAGGTTCTTCTTTTTCAATTGTTTCAAGAATATGTTTGGGCATTAACTAATTCTTGCAAAAAGAGGTATGTTTGGCAAGGTGTCTAAACAAGACCGTCAAGAGCCAGATTCACCATTTTGTCGGCCTCTG
>JAKAEH010000085.1 GCA_021825955.1 bacterium
AAACGCTAAAAGTCAAAGCTTCTTTTTTCTCCAAATGCTCTTTTATGTCGTCGACGTTCTTTTTCGATCTTTCACTAAGAAACCGGCCTCTTATTATTTTATTCGACAATTTTGCCAAAATCAGCCTTCCGAGAGTCGCGGCAACGGCTCCGACAAAAGCCAAAAGAAGAATATTATTTATTTTAAAATAAACGGCGATAGCGGACAAAACCAGCCAAGTAGGCGGAGCAAAAACCGGAGCAACATTTAGCGCCAAAACAAAAATAAAAATCAATACAGTCGCGATCATAACGTAATAAATTTGCCATATAAGTAACGTACGACATATTTTAATTATTTCACTTCGTCACTTCGTTCCTCAGTGTCTTCAATTTTCAACCAAGACGTAGGGTCGAAATTTTCTCATTTTTGAGAAAATTGCAGACTCTGAAATTTGAGCCCAGCGGGCGAAAATTGAAGAGCTGTCTGTCTGGGACGAAGTTGGAACTTATTTGAGTAATAGCATTTTATAAAAATATTGTAAAAGTATTGGTTTTATGCTATAATGATAGCATAAAATTGAATAAAAATTCGGGGGTTGCTTAAAACGTAGGATTATACGCCAAACAACCATTATCCCTCCGATTCGTGAAAGTTGAAACAGGCTTTCAAAATGATAGGGGGATAAAGCCCCCCTTTTTATTTGATAAAAAGGGACGAATAAATAGCTATTACTTCTGAATTTAAATTTAAAACCTTCCAGGGGGAAGGCTTTAATCCAACACTTAAAGTTTACCTTTAATTTAAAGCTTTGTCATTTTGGATATCCCCAAGAAGTTTTTAAGAGATGAAGAAGTTCTAAATTTATGGCAAAGAAAAAACATGATTGGTCTAAAGAGCAGCCACATCATGCCAAAACAGGGGAAATAACGACCCGAAAATTTGCGGAAAAAAACCCTGAAAAAGTAGAATGGGTCAAAGAAAAAAATAAGAAAAAATAAGTATTATAAAAAATCTACCTTGCTGTTTGAGGTAGATTTTTATATAGCTGTTTTGTTTACTATTTTAATATAGCAATAACGGATTTTACAAATTGTTTGGTTGCTTCGCTGACTCTAACCATATAAATTGGGCCTCCAAACGGGCTGACTCCATTATTTTTTCTTCTACAGCTTTGTAGTTCAGAGTTTGCCTGAATTGCATTTTCTGCTTCTTTTTGTAATTTGAAAATAAAACTAAAATCGAGTGGATCGTGATTGGGGTCTCGATATTTTGAAATATAATTATCAATTAATTTTTGTTTTATTGTGTAGCAAGGCGTAGAAAATTCTACATAATCACTAGTGGGGACTAAGGTTCCATACTGAGTAGTAACGTTCCATTCACTAGAATCTCCTTGTTTATAGGTGTTTTTATAAACCTCTGCGAAGTCTTCCTGTGGAGATAATTTCCAATCACTTAAATTTCTTGAAGTATTATTTGGTATACCTCGTAATTTATAATATTGAGCCCATTCTTGGTCTGTAAGTTGATACCCAATTAAATGCCCTAGTTCATGAGTAAGAACCGCAGGATTAAAACCAACCAAATTATTCAGTGCAATTATAGAGCCGCCATATACATTTTGATATGTGCCGCCTTGAGGTTGTAATGACGGAGAAACGAATGAGGGAATATTGTTAGGCAACCAAGGAATTTCTAGCCGATCTGTTTGTTTTACCACCGTGGGATCAATGTGAACAAAAATTAAACTCCTTGTTAAAGAAGCCGGAAATCCTAAAGCGTTTAATAAATTAGCAATCTTTTGTTTTGATTCTGATTCTATATCCACGCTTCCGCTTTGATCTATTTTGCTAGTATAAAATTCGTGTCCCCAGAGATTATTATATTGAACAGGATAAACTCTTGCTCCATCTGAATTTATTTGAACTTCGGTTAGATTAGTCGGGACTGAATTTATAACCTGTTTCGGTGCGTTCTTACTAATTAGATTTTGAAAATTATAAGCTATCCAATATGTTGGATTAATTACAGCATTTTTAATAAAACCGCCGAAATAAGAATTAATTTGAGTTTTCTCTAAATTAATAAGAAAAATTTGAACTAATACTGCGAATACATAAAAAACTCCAATTACCACAAGCGTCATACGAAACCATTTTTTTGAAGGATACAAATTTTTCTCTTTTTCTAAAATCTCTTCCATGGCTTTCTATAAAACACAAAGCCCCGCGCTAGCTAGGCTTTGCAGCCCTATATTCCTTTCGGAATATAGCCCTTGGAAGAGTTGCTGAACGCGGGGTTCAGTATCTTCCAAGGGTCTTTTTTGCCATGCCATAGCTGTTTGGATATGGTTTAGGCTATTAAATTGTTAAGTTAATTATAATGTTTTATTTCAAAAAATCTATCGCTTGACAAAAAATTTAACTAAATTAATATTATATTGTTAATCCAGTTGATGTACTCATGGTTCGCAAGTAAATGCGAACAGAACAAAAAAGTAAATATTTCTTCGTTTTTCCCGATGTAAAGCTTTATTCGTTTCGAATTTCAAGGCCAAGTTTTTTTGCTTGGTTTTTTTGTTCTTGCATTTACTTGCTGGCAAGGCCAGTAAATGTCTTTTAACCCTGAATTAATCAAAAAAGCAAGGCTTTATTTTTCTAAACGCTTTAAGGATAAGATTTCTCCTGATGAAGCCAGCGAATATCTCAATTCTTTGGCTGATTTGTATTTGGTCTTCTCTAATTTAGACAATGAAGTCATTAAGAAAGGGGGTACTTTCCCCGTCCCCTTTGGGGACGGGGAATCTTCTGACTTGATATCCCCTCATAATTGTAAAGAGTAATCCCTAACTATTTTATGCTTATTATTTTCCGAAAATATGGAATTATTTCCGAAATCACGACAATTGAAAAAGAGCCGAGCAAAATACGTGTATATGCTCCCAGAAAAGGGCGTGCTATATACGGAGCTAGGAGATTTGATAATATCCGAAGAACGAAAAAAATATGTGTGTGGCGCGTGTCTACTGCTCTTGAAAAGCTTGGGTGTCCGTTATTGCTCACCCTCACCTTTAAAGGAGATGCATCAGATGCCTCATATGCAAATGATTCCCTTCGCTTTTTCCAAGTGCGGCTGCGAACTAAATTTCCTAAAGCCCATTCCATCTTTATTCCCGAACTCTCCCCAAGAGGTAGGATCCACTTCCATGGGCTTCTTTTTAAAGTGCCTTTGTGTCTTGGAGATACGCGCGAGGGTAGACGGATTATTTCCTATGGCACAGAAAGAAAAACAAGAGTGCTTGCTAAATTATGGGGACAGGGTTTTGTTGATGCGACAAAAACTGATGGCTCTGGAAAGTTGGCATATTATATAAGCAAATATATTACCAAAGGAGCCGGACAAGTTATTTTTAATGCAATGAGATTATTGAGAGTGTCGAGAGGTTTTCCTAAAGAAATAACGATTCGCGGTAAAGTTGCAGAAGAAATTTCAAGGCGTTATGCTATAAAAAAACCCTTTAAAGTGTGGGAAGCGGAAAATCCTTTTCTTGGGAAAATAACTAAAAAATATTATCAAAATTCGCCAAAATGAAACATTTTATTTATTGTCGAAAATCATCCGAAGCTGAGGATAGGCAGATTTTATCCATAGAATCCCAAGAATCTGAATTAGTTAAACTTACTGAAAGACAGGGGATTAAAATTAATAAAATCTTTAAGGAAAGCAAATCAGCTAAAGATCCCGGCCGGCCTATTTTTAACCAAATGCTTTTTGAAATAAATAAAAGTAAGGATGAGGGCGTGACTTTAGTAGTTTGGAAATTAGATAGACTAGCCAGAAATCCGATAGATGGAGGAAATATCCAATGGCTCTTACAACAAAACATTATTAAAAATATCAAAACTTATGATCGGGATTATTATTCAACTGATAATGTTTTAATGATGTCGGTTGAACTTGGTATGGCTAATCAATATGTCCGCGATTTATCGGCAAATGTAAAAAGAGGGAATAGAACTAAACTTGAAAAAGGCGAATGGCCCAATCATGCGCCATTTGGATATTTGAATGACAAGACAACTAAAACAATAGTTGTTGATAAGAAAAATGAAAAATATATAAAAAAAGCTTTTGAATTATATGCTACTGGCGGGTATAGCCTAATAGATATTTCTAATATTCTTTATCAAGAAGGGTTGAGAACTGCCTCGGGTTTAAAAGTTAGGAAAGGGCATATTCATCGGATAATTAAAAACCCATTCTATTGCGGAGTAATGTTGAGAGATGGAAAATATTATAAAGGTAACCATAAGGCGATTATTTCAAAAGATTTATTTGATCGTGCAAATGATGTTTTAACTGGGAATTTACGCCTCAGAAAACAAACAAGATTTTTCCATCTAAGAGGATTTTTGAAATGTGGCAATTGCGGTTGCATGCTTACGGCCAGCACAAAGAAAGGCTATGATTATTACTACTGCACCAATGGAAAAGGAAATTGCGAACAGCATAAGAAATATTTGCGTTCGGAAAAACTTGATCAATTTGTAACAGGAATTTTCAAGCAGATTCAGTTTGATGAAGAATTAGTTGAGTTGGCTTATCAAGCTGCTAAAGAAAAATTAAAGTATAAAAATCAGTACTTAGACTCTTCCGCAGAATCCATTAAAAATCGGCTTAATTTGCTTTCAGAGGGGCAATCTCGCCTTTTGGATAGTTATATCACCGGATTAACCCCTAAGGCCATTTATGAAGCCAAAATGAAAGATTTAGCTAATGAAAAAACCGTGCTTGAAAATCAATTAGATCAAATTAATAAAAATGGATATAATGAAAATACTTTGGAACTTATTAAAGAAGTGTTTTTAGATAGCAATAAAGCGGAAAAAGAATATTTGGAATCAAAAAATGATAAAAAGCGAAAGATAGCTGAAAATTTACTTTGGAACCTTTCTCTCAAAAATCAAAATCTTACTTCATTCCAACTAAAAATGCCTTATCAGACACTCGTAAAAGTAGGTGAAAAACGTGATTTTGAAACAATGCTGCCGGGCTTGGATTCGAACCAAGATGGATGGATTCA
>JAKAEH010000086.1 GCA_021825955.1 bacterium
CAACAATTTTTTTGAATATCTTTAAAAGCTGTTCTTTTTCAACTTGAGAAAGATAAGAAAGCATTTTATTCATTGAATTAGTCCTATTCTTAGCCGCTTCTTTTAAAACTTTTTCTCCCTGTGTTGTCAAACTTATGTTAATTATCCTTCGGTCTTTTGAGTCATGCTTTCTAACGACAAGTTTTGCCATGATTAATTTATCTATTAATGAGGTTGCAGTTGGCATTGTGGTAGAAAAATATTCCGATATTTGACTCATAGAAACGATTTTTTTACTGTAAATATAATACATGGCACCAAATTGAACGGGAGTAATATTTGCGCTTTCAGAACATAAAAACATTTTATGCTTAACCGTTTTTATTACCTCGAACATATAATTGATTATTTCCCGATTTAGTTTGTTTGTCATATATTTAGATTATCTAACTATTAGACAGTATATCATTCTCTGGTGCCCGTGTCAATAGAAAAACAGCATTTATTAATGATATAATCAACATACGCCGCCATCGCCTACCTGCCAAAGCGAGGCCCCATCGTCTAGTGGTTTAGGACGTCGGATTCTCATTCCGAAAATCAGGGGTTCAAATCCCCTTGGGGCTACAAAGGGCTTAGCGGACGGGACTAGTTGGGCTAGGACGTCGGATTCATCGCCAGCAACGCTTTGCGTAGTAATTACGGGCTGGTCATTCCGAAAATCGCGGGTTCAACTTGCTCTAAGGACACTAGCTTCTCTGAGGCGGCGCCCGCTGGCGGTACTCAACTCAAAATCATCTTCTCAAACATCAAGAATAGCTTGATATTGCGCTAAACATCTGGTTTAATTCACAATTTAATCTTCAAAACAATTGAGGCTAGTTTCATTTAATCCCCTACGAGAGTTGAACCACTATTCTGTATGTTTTGGGACTAAAATGGACCATGACGATGACCAATTTAATACTAAAATGGTCATAGATAACAACCAGAATAATATTTTTATGCACGCGAAAATTAATTAAATTTATTCTCTCTTAATGCTGTCTAAATTGTATTATTGACAAGCTGGGTTAAAAGGTATACAATTTAAGTATAATAAAGGGGTAAAATATGATAGATAACGGGCAAATACAAATCAGAATAAGCATTTCTCAACAATTAGGTGATTTATTAAAATCTAAAGCAGAACGCTTAGGTGTTCCCATTACTCAATTAGTGAAACACCTTATTATAGATGAGGTTAAAAATGAAGAATATCCTATTTTTAAAGCATCAGAAGCAATAGAAAGGACTGCTAAAGAAGCAATGAAACATATTGATCAAGCCGTTGATGTTGAAAACGTTAATGAATTTTTTGATAATTTATAATCATGCAAATCAAACTTTCTCCGGAAGTAATTCAAGATCTTAAAAAGATAAAACAGAAAGATATAAAACTGTCAGAACGAATACAAAAACAACTATATTTATTTAGCACAAATCCTCAGCATCCTTCCTTACGCACTCATAAACTTAATGCAAATATAAGTAATTTATGGAGCATTTCAATCACAATGAGTATACGAATGGTATACAAATTACTAAGTGCGAATCAAGCCTATTTTATAAAAATAGGGACACACAAAGAAGTTTATCGTTAGTACTAAGCAGGTAACTGACTAGATTAATTGTTAAATTAATAAACATAAGCATCCATTAAATTAAAGATCCAAGTTAAAAATGGTTCGATGTTAATTGCATAGGGGGTACTCGACGCAAAATCGTCTTCTCGAACATCAAGAATAGCTTGATATTGCGGGCTAAACTGATGTTCAATATAAAATTGAATCCTCAGAAGATTTAAAGATAATTCTAATTTGAGGTCAACGGGATTCGAACCCAACAAATATTTTAACTCTTGACATAGTTTATAGTTTATAGTTTACAGTAAACTATAAACTATGAGAACAAATACAAGCGTCAGAATCATAGAATACATTAGGGAAAATCGTCAGCTTAGAGCCCATGACTTAGCTCACCTACTAAGCATAAGCGGCACGGCAATTCATAAACAGTTAAAAAAACTTATAGCTGAAGGTAAGCTTGAAAAGATTGGCAAACCGCCTAAAGTATATTATGTATTAGCATCTGAAAAATTAACCAAACCAACTTTTGTTAATCCAAATGTACTTAAAACAATAAATGCACGATATCTATACATCTCTCCCACCGGTGAGGCAAAAAAAGGATGGGAAGGATTTCTAACATGGTGCGAAAAAACAAAACAGGATCCAACAAAAACCGCAGTAGAATATATAGCCACTCTCAAAAAATTTGATAAGTTTAAGAAGAACGATCTCATTAACGGCATGCCGAAAATGAAAAATACCTTTATGCATGTTTTCTTGGATAAACTTTTTTATCTAGATTTTTATAGTATTGAACGATTTGGGAAAACAAAACTTGGACAGATGCTTTCAGAATCCCGAAAATACAAAGTATTTTTAACAATGGCTGAACAATCAACTTCTCAACAAAAAGACAGAAACATCGTTAATGTAATTTTGGCAAATGTAGGGACCGTAATTTCTTTTAGAAGTGCAAATCCTCCTCAAGCTTAGAATCAATCCAAGTATCCTCACTTTCATCTTTTCTGAAGCTTACCTCGGAGGAAACACGTTTAAAGATACTTTGTATCCTAAAAGACGGTGAGCATTGTGTTTGCAAAATCATGGAGCACTTAAGCCTTTTCCAAAACCTAATTTCCCACCATCTCAAAGACTTAAAAGAAGCAGAAATAATTGTTGACGAAAAAAGAGGGCTTAATGTTTTCTATTCACTTACACTTAAAGGCAAGAAAATTTCAGATTTACTTTTCAATATCAATAAGTATGTGACGAATTTATGAAGATACAGGTATTAGGATCAGGTTGTGCAAATTGCAATATCTTAAATAAACCTAATGAGGCTTAAAATCCTAATTTAAGTCTTTTTTCATTTCTTCAAATTCCTTTTTATTAATTTCTCCTTTAGCATACCGTTCTTTAAGAATATTTAAAGGCGCTGTGCTTCCACCATTTTGATTAGTACCTCTCAAATGTCTAACTAAAGCAACTACGCCAAGAATAATGAGAATCCAAAAGACGATCATAAAAATCCACCCGAAGCCAAACCCACCCCAGCCCATCATATTATTCCAGTTGTTCCAACCACCATAACCCATCATCGGAAATCCACCTCCTCCCGTATTTGGTGTAAATTGAGCATTAGAATCACATCCAGAACCTCTTTTCCCCCAAGCAATGTGCATTTGTGATTCACCTTGTTCTCCCATCATGGATTTCATCTGGTTATTCATGTCAATGTGTGTTTGCGTGTTACCAATTGACTGGCCCATGAAGTACTCACCAATTTTTTCAAATTGGTCGTCCGTTACTTTCTGGCATGTTAGGGATTTGTTGTTTATTTGATCGAGTAGTGATTTACCTTCCTGTTCTTCTTGCTGCTGAGCCCGAATATCGGATGCTGAAGCTGAACCGGAAGAATTGTAATAGTTACCCATCATGCCCTGAGCAAAAGAGATTGACGGAGTAATAAAACTTAAGACTAAAATTAAAATTGTTAGTAAAAAGAGTTTCTTCATAAGTAATTTAACGATTAAGTATATAATTTGCCCAAAAAGCTAATGGGGGAGTTATTTTTTCTTCCCCATCAACTCTCAGGAGGCTATTTTTCTTCATCCAATAGCTCTTTGACGGCTTTGAACTCGGCTTCTAGATTTTCCAAGTACTCTTTCAAATGTTCTTTTCTTTCTTCTTTTGAAAGAAGGCGGCGTCCTCTGCCATGGTGATATGGCTCACCGCACATTGGACATGGACAATTACCACCTGAATCTGCCCAAGGGCCGGAACCCATAGGCCCCTGCATCATACCACCACCCATTTGTCCACCCATCATGCCGCGTCCCATCATAGTTTTTTCCACCCCCTTTCATAATGTAGCTAAGTTAATAACTTATCTACTTTTATCAATAATTCCGCGAATTTTCATATCAACTTCTGTTGGTAAATCGCCAAGTTTTGCCTTAGGGAAAAACTGCGGCAGCACGATTGGTCTCATACCGGAAATGTATGTTTTACCGCTCTTTTGATAAACATTGATCTTGCAAGGTAGGCATAACCCAATCTTCATATCAGCTTGTAACACAGTATAAGCACTCTTTGCATTACAAATCTCAATTATTTTGAATTGCTCAATATTAAACCCTTTTTCTGCAAGTGTTTTAGTAACATTATGGATATAAAGAACCTTAAAACCGGCATTCTTTGTCTCTTGCTCAACAGCAGAAACTGCCTCATCAAATGATTTTTCTGTTGTTACTGTGTAGTCAAAATCCATAAAATCTCCTTTCAATTAAAAAGTAAGCACTTTATCGCTTTCAGCAACTAAATTATATAAATCTTCAATCCCGCCTTCCGGGCACTCCTTACTGCTGCCTTGTTTACGAATTGCCAAGCACGTGCCGCAGGCGATAATATGTGCATTATCCGACCTCAAAAATTTTTCAACTTGTTCTTTAATGTCAAATTTAGTGGAATTTTCCTTGTTATATTCGACTCCTTCTCCGGTGAGAAAAACTGTCACGGTATCATTTTTACTTAAAGCTAAATTGGCAAGGCGAAAGGCGTTCCAGTTTGTTTCTACTTTATTTGTCGAAAGAACAATCCCAAGTTTCATATTAAAACGTAGTATTTTTGACTAATATTTATTCCGATGGTTCTGCCACATATCCTGCTGTTTTTATAGTAGAGATAACTTTTTCCAAAGTCAACTTATCAGGATCAAATTCAACTTCCGTAATAGATTTAGCGTAACTTGTGTTAGCTGCCTTAACTCCATCTGTATCTTCTAATTCTCCATCTATGCTCATTGCGCAACTCGTGCAATGCATTCCTGTAATTTTAAGTTTCTGTTTAATCATCATAGTACGTTAATCACCCCCCGATACATT
>JAKAEH010000087.1 GCA_021825955.1 bacterium
CGCTTTATTGCCTAATCCCCCTTTACCTCTTGTCAAATACGGATTATTTTTTCTGTAACTGTTTCCAGAGCCAAAGAGCTAATAAAACTACATCTACAAATGCAAATATCCAAAATATAAGCATAAATATTCCGGCAAGACCAAATCCTTCTCCAAAAAACGTTCCGTTTCCATACCAACCCATCATTCTTATCACTCCCTTTATAAGAAAACGATACTCTCCCTTTTACCTCTTGTCAAGGCTGGTGTGATATACTTTTCCAATGGAACCTAGATCACCGGAAATCCCTACTTCGAATAATATAACTTTATTAAAAGATAAAATAACTGAAGTTTCCGGATTCACAAAAGAGATAACCGTAAGAGCTGACAATGTAGGCGCTCAAGAATGGCCGGGAATGCTTGCAGGAACACAAAGCGATGGAAGAGAAAGAGGATTAATCGTATACCGCAATCCTCTTTCAAAAAATAAGTTTACACCAAGCAAGATAATTGTAGGCGAAAAGACACATATTGCTCCCCTGTTTTCCGATATCGGCTTGAAAGGATTTTTATTCCCCATTGCTGCTAAAATCCATACCCACCCAAGAACCCCGGAAGTACAACATCTAAAAACTCTTATTCCCGTCGATGGCGACTTGCAGCTCTTTTTTGGCTATGATTACAGCGCAATGATTACATTAGACGATGGCGGTGCTCACTTGTTAATAAGAACAGGAGAATCAATCCGGCAAGATCCTCCGCCAAGTAATCTAATTGGCAATGCGATAGGTAAGGAAGCGGCAAGAGGCGGAATAGTTGCAGATGTGCAAAAAAAATTGAATACCATATTGTCTGAATATGGAATCAGTTATTTTTACACTGAAAGCCTCACTCCTTCGGAGGATGGAACCGTCACTTTTAAAAAACCATAAATTAAAAATGAAAATTGCAGTTATTGCGCATCCGAATTCAAAAAAACCAAGAGTTGAGAAAGACCTTTTGGAAACTTTTCACGTTTATGTAAGCGAACCGCCTCTGAAAGGAAAAGCAAATAATGCAATAAGAGAAGCATTGGCTAAACATTTTGAAGTGAAAAAGAGTTCCGTAATGTTTGTTTCGGGAGAAAAATCAAAAAACAAAGTATTCGAAATAATTATTTAATTCTTGCTACTTATAGCTTATTTTACTGTGGAACTGGAGATAATTACCGCACCTGTTATTTGACCGGAAGCATTCTTCATTGGGACAACGAGACGCATAATTCCATTTTGATAATCTTTACCTTTTTCCTCAAACGATTTTATTTGCCCGTCTTCCATTGCTAATTTTACTTGGTTGTTTTTATCATAACCATAGACTAAGCCAACATTCAAAGGAATGGTGTCTGCTAAAATCTTTTGCGATTTATCTACTATAACAATATCCCTATTTAATCGTTTGGAAAGGTTTACTACGTAATTTTGTAAATTCGTAACAGGAATATCCAAAGCAGTCTGACCAATGATTAATCCGTAATCGCTGATTTGTCCGTTTGGTTTTTCCTGGGAATTCATCCAAATAGTAGAAGCTGTATATTTATCTACAGATAACTTAAGATGAGCATATTTGGCACCCAAAACACCAAGTAACAAGAGTAAAATAACTATGGCAATGGCATAAATATGGACTGTAAAAGCATGGACGGTTATCTTTTTTCTTTCCATACTCTATTGTAGACATAATGTGGGGTGCTTTGTCAAATCCTTACTAATTCCGGAGATTTACTTCGCCTGAGCAAGGGCATCTGCCAAAGATTGTTGGAAAGCCTGGCTTGAAGCCGAAGCTCCGGAAATAATATCAACTTGCGCACTTTGAGCTTGGATTGCTTCTTGTTTTAACATGGGATCTGCCTGGCTGTTTACGTATTGAGAAGTGCTGTTGTCGTTTGGATACTGAAGGAAAATTACGTCTGTTATCCTTCCTCCGCTAATAACAGCCTGAACTTGAAGATTACCGTAAAACGCATCTGCAACACTTCCTGTATAAGTCCCGTTTTTATACTTTCCCGTTTGCATCATTGGCATGTTAGGAGTTGCCGTAGGTTGAGCTGTAGAAGCTGTTGTTGGCTGAACAGTAGGCTGTACGGTAACATGAATTTGTGCTGCGGATGAAGGCAATGGCGTTGGGGTCTGAACTTGAGGCTGACTGGTTGGGGTAGGAACAGGCATATCTTCTTTACCCCAAACTTGTCTTAAGAAAACAAGCAATCCAAAAATTGTTAGAACAACTGTAATTTGTAAATATTTTTTCATTCTTTTCTTATTTTATTTGGGATTTCTGAGAATTTCCTGAATATCAATTATAACGGTTGAAGTGCCTAATTGAAACAGGCTACCAACTTACCCTAATGTGATCCATTGCGTAATCCAAACTCCCGCCAACCTTCTTTCCGGGATTAAAAATGTTATCGGGGTCAAAAATATTTTTTGTTTCTTCAAAAAGTTTATAAATCTTTTCTCCATACATTTGTTTTAAATATGGAGTTCTTATAATACCGTCGTTATGCTCGCCTGTTATTGAACCATGATACTTATTAATAATTCCGTACACTTCTTTTGAAATTTCCGGAATTAGCTTTCGTACTTTTGGATTATTAATATCAACAAGAGGAATAATGTGAAAATTTCCATCGCCCACATGTCCTGCAACAGTAAAAATAAATTCCGGATGGCGGTGTAAAATGCCGGTAACTTGGGGCATAACTTCTGCAATATCATGAGGATTTATGACAAAATCGTCAATAAAAGGCGCCGTATGTTTGCCGCGGATTTTATTACGAAGCAAATTAAAACTTTCTCGTCTTACCAACCAATATTTTTTCTCCTGATCGTCAACGGAGACTTTGGTAACCGGATGAAGAGGCTTAAGTTTTTCCCGTAACGTTGCTATTTTTTGTTTTAGCTCTTGCGGATCATTGCCGGTAAAATCAACCTGCAAAATAAGTTTTGGCAGACGGCCGGCAAACATTTGTAAAAATGCGGGTAAAAAAGCAAGCCCTGCCTCAATCATTCCGCCGATTCCTAGTTTGCGGGCAAATTCCGGAAAATAACGAAGCGCCAGTTTTAAGGTATTATCATCATAGCTTTCAAAACTTTCAGGCTTAAGAAGAAGTACCGCGTCTATAATTTGCCCCAAATGGCTCATATCTTTAAGGAATATGATTTCCATTTCCCGGTGCTCGTGTAAGGGTACCAACTCAAAATCTGCTTCAAGAAGTAATCCAAATGTTCCTTGCGCGCCAACCCACAACTTTGTCAGATCAAATATTTTTTTGTCTTTATCCCAAACATTCCAGAGAAAATAACCTGCCGAATTCTTACTGACAAGAGGCTTAGCTTTGACAATTTCGTCGTAATTTTTGGAGATAAGTTCATACATTTTTGTATACACTTCCCCTTCCAATGTTTTAAGCTCCATTTTTTCTTTAAGCTCTTTTTCCGTTAAGGGTTTTATTTCATATGCGTTTCCGTCACGAAGAACAACTTTTATTCTTTTTACATACTTTTCGGTCTTTCCGTATTGTAAAGATTTTTCTCCGCCGGCGTTATTGTTAACAATTCCTCCCATTGCGCAAATTTCCCGGGACGCCGGGTAGGAAGGAAAAATAAGATTGTGTTTTAAAGTTTCCTTTTCAAAATCGCGGTAAAAAACCCCAGGTTGTGTAGTCGCAATATTTCCCTGAACTTGCGGCGTACAATTGAAATATTTTCCGAAAGCAACAATAATAGATTCGTTTATTGAACCGCCTCCCATATCCGTTCCTGCGCTTCTTCCCGTTAAGGAAAGTTTTGGATATTACTTTTTATGTTTGGCAGTAAACTTAACTAAATTTTGTACGTCTTCGCCGTCTTTAGGATATACAACAACTTGAGGTTTTACTTCAAAAAGTGAAGCGTCGTGACTAAAAGTATCTAAAGTTTTTCCGTCAATTGAAACATCGCCTTTGATTGTTTTTTTTAGCTCTTCAAGAAGATCCTTATCCATAAATAAATTTTGATGCTAGAAGCTTGACGCTAGAAGTTAGAATTTGAAATTAGAAGATAGAAGTTAAAATCAATCCTCCATTTTCCAGCTTCAAGTTCCAACATCCAGTTTCCAGTCTCTAGCATCAACGATTAGTGTCTAGTTTCATTTTCCTTTTCTCTTAATTACTTTCTTCACGGCTTTTTCAATCGCTGTCTCATCCAGCCCGTATTTTTTAATTAATTCCAAAGCCTTGCCCGATTCGGCAAATGTATCTTGAAGCCCAATAAATTCCATTGGTAGCGGTTTATTTTTGGCAAAAAACTCGGCCAAAGCTCCTCCTAATCCTCCCATAACCTGGTGGTCTTCAACACTAACAGCTGCTCCGGTTTTAGCTACTTCCAACGCGCTTTCTCCATCTAGAGGTTTTATGCACGAAACATTTGCAACCAACACGTTTATTCCGCTTTTTTCTAAATTCTTTGCCGCCAATAATGCGTAATATAAAAGATGTCCCGTTGCAAAAATGGTCGCTTGCGGATTATCGGACACCCAAAAAGTTTGGATTTTTGCGCCAAGGTAGGGAGTTTTATCCGTTGTTATAACGGGTGTCTTATCACGGGTAAACCTTAAATAAACCGGACCTATTGTTTCCGCAGCCAAAATAGTGGCTTTTTTAGCTTCGATGGCGTCACAGGGAACAATTACTTGTATGTCAGGCCAAGCGCGTGTTATCGCAATATCTTCCGTTGCCTGGTGCGTCGCACCGTCGGGACCGACGGAAATGCCGGCGTGATGCCCTGCAATTTTCACATTTGAATTGTTATACGCAACCGTCGTCCTGATTTGTTCCCAGTTCCGCCCGGGAGAAAATGTCGCATACGATGCGATAAAAGGAATTTTTCCGCTGATACCGAGTCCCGCCGCGATGGTCGCCATATTTTGCTCCGCGACGCCGCACTCAAAAAATCGCTCGGGATATT
>JAKAEH010000088.1 GCA_021825955.1 bacterium
CTGCGAAGAAGGCGGAAGCCTTACTATTATAGGAACGGCTTTGGTTGATACAGGTTCAAGAATGGATGACTTAATTTATGAAGAATTTAAAGGTACCGGGAATATGGAGCTTCATTTGGACAGAAGGCTAGCCGATAAAAGGATTTTTCCAAGCATAGACATAGAACGCTCGGGGACAAGACAGGAGGAGCTTATTATAGATGAAGCTCTTCTTAAGAAAATTGTAACAATGAGAAGAATGCTTTATATGCTTGGAGAAGAAGAAAGAACATCTCTTCTTATAGAAAAACTCATTAAAACTTCAACT
Organism: bacterium; assembly: GCA_021825955.1. The sequence continues at coordinate 308 of JAKAEH010000088.1, forward strand.
AACGAAGAATTCCTCGATACTCTCGGAAAAGGCTAGTTTAGCTTCAAAAAGTTGACAGCCGGGTCTTATTTTGATAGAATTTTTCATTGTTACATGCACAAATTCCCTTTTTCTTTTGTTTCTGTGGGTAAATTCAGGGCCGACTTCACCGGTTTCTTAAACTTCCTCTACAGCTACTCAAAAAATAAAATAATTAGACTCTCAATTTTTTTTGAAAAGAACAAGAATATTCTTGTGAAGTTTTTTATGATGAAAAGAGGCCGATACAGTCGGCCTTTTCTGCATTTTGCAACAATCGGAGTATTGGGCATTGGGGTTATTTCAGCTCCATTTCTAGCCTCAACCTACCCCGCTTTTTCCTCGAACAGCTCTCTGGATACAAAAATAGCGTCTTCATCGGAACAATCTATAAATGTAGGGGATAATGTTTTTCAAACGGAAGTTTCTCAAAAACCCAGAGATAAAACAATAACATACACAGTACAAAAAGGAGATACTGTTTCTACTATTGCCCAGAAATTCGGAATTTCCGCCGACACAATCCGCTGGGCAAACGACTTATCCGATGATACTTTAAACGTTGGCGATACTCTTAAAATACTTCCCGTTACCGGTATTTCCTATAAAGTACAAAAAGGAGACACTGTTTATACTATTGCAAAGAAATTCGATACCGACCCTCAGAAAATAGTTGATTTTCCTTTTAACGATTTTGCAAATCCCGAGACGTTTTCTTTGGTAGAGGGGCAGATGCTTATTGTTCCGGATGGTATTCAGCCTGCGGCTCAGCCTTTTGTAAAACACGAAGTATATATTGCACAAGGTCCGACAACTTCTTTCTCTGCCGGAGGATTTACCTGGCCGGTGCACGGAATTGTTACCCAGTTCGCTTCCTGGTATCATATGGCTTTGGATATAGCAGCTCCTGTCGGCACACCAATTGTCGCAGCAAGAACAGGCAGAGTTATCGAAGTAAACACCGGAAGCTGGGATTACGGATATGGGAATGACGTTGTAATAGACCATGGAGACGGAACTAAATCATTGTATGCTCATATGTTGAATGTTAACGTGAGCGTAGGACAGATGGTAAGCGGAGGAAGCAGTGTCATAGGCTGGATAGGGTTAACAGGAAGAACAACAGGACCGCATGTACATTTTGAAATAAGAAAAAACAATACGACCGTAAACCCTCTTCCATACCTCCAATAAATTAGTATCTAGAATCTGGTATTTGGTATTTAGTATAATAAGTTCGCATTAGGGCCATTAGCACAGTGGAGCGGAGGCAAAGCCGAGCTCGCTTGCTTGACAAGGGAGGGCCGAATTCGCATCCGCCCGCTTTGCCTGCGGGCTTATAGGTAAATGGTATACCGGTACATTCGCATTGTACAGTTCCGAGTTCGATTCTCGGTAAGTCCACAACAATGGCGGTCAGGTTGCGGAAACGGGAGTTCGATTCTCCCATGGCCCACCACATTTTAGTAATAAGGGCCGGTAGCGTAACGGTAGCGCACCTCCATGGCATGGAGGGGGTTGAGAGTTCGAATCTCTTCCGGTCCACAGTTTTGTATCTTGTATTTAGTATTTAGTATTTAGTATTATCTTCTAGCTAAGCTTCAAGATGTTAGACAATAAATACCTTCATCCTAAAATACTTTTACCTCTTTTCCTAGTAATTCTTGCCGCTTTAGTTTATTGGATTACTAAACCTCCTTCAATTCTTTGGGTCGATTCCGGGACTATGGTTGCCGCTTCTTATACTCTAGGTATCCCTAATCCCCCGGGTTTTCCTTTTTATATATTTTTCTCTCATTTTTTCGCAATTTTGCCTTTTGCAAATGTAATTACAAGGCTTGAATTATTTACAATAATATTTTCCCTTATAGCTTTATACCTAATTTTTAAGATTATATTTTTAATATTGGAATCGGATTTCTTTTTTCAAAAAGCTTCTAAAACAAATCAGAGCCTAAATTTTATAAACACACCCTCTAAAAGTCTTAAATATTTATCCGCTTTTTTCGGAGCAGTTGCGCTTGCATTTTCATATCAGTATTGGTCTCAATCTCAAAATACAGAGGCTTTTATTTTTACGGATTTTTTTCTTTGTCTTTTTCTTTATATTTTACTTCTTATCCAAAGTAAAAAAGCAGTATTTCAGATAAGTCAAAAAATAAACTCTTTTAGTGATTATTTATTTAAGGGACTTCTTGTTTTGGCTTTCCTTTACGGGCTTGCCGCAGGCACAAATCCTACAATCGCAGCTTTAGTACCCGGAGTTCTTTTTGTAATGTATTTAAATAGAAGACTCTTTAATTTGCAAAAAATAATAATTTTGGGCGCAGTTTTCTTTTTAATCCTGGCAGTAGTATATGCTTATTTGCCTATAAGAGCCTCTGCGTGGCCATTTGTTAATTGGGGAAATCCTCAAACTTGGAGTCTGTTTATAGGCCAGTTACGAGGGGAAGGATTAAACATTTACGAACCGCAATCAGGTTCAATTAACGGTTTTACAGGTTCTCCTGTTATCTTTTTTCAGTCGGTATCACACTTCTTTTATCTTTTACTAATACAATTTACACCCTTGATTTTGCCGTTTTTGGCATACGGTTTATATATTACATATAAAAAGAATAATTATTTGTTTTGGTTTCTTATGTCGGTTCCAATATTGGATATTTTTTATGCAGGGTTATACTATTCCGGAAATCAGGAATCCTGGTTTATATTAAGCTATTTAATTGCGGCAATTTTTATAGGGATTGGTTTTTATTATCTTGTTTTAAGACTGAATCTAAAGAAGGAACATGTAAGACTTTTGTCTTTGCTTGCATTTCTTCCTCTTTTGGTATGGTTTATTCCGCTTAATAGAAGCAGTCAAAATTATTCTTCCGATTATGCCCGTAACATGTATTCAACTATGGGTAAAAACGCAATCGTTATAGGAACAGGCGATTTTTTTAACTCATTGGGTTTTTACCTTCATGTTGCGGATAAATACAGAGAAGACATTACTCCGGTTACCGCAAACGTTTTATACGTTAATAAGTGGTACAGAGATGACTTAAGGCATGCAAGTGACATTGTTGTTTCTCCAAAGCTTGAAGATATTATTCAATACAAAGCCTTTGATGAATATAACAGGGCCATGAATGAATTTATTGCCGATAATATTGGCAAAAGGCCTATTTATGTTACCCCGTTAACGCTTAGAGCTTCGGCTTTGGCGGCTACAAGCGGAGGACAGCTTGTTTTAGACAGCAGATTCAAATTTGTACCCCATGGTCTTACTTTGCAAGTTGTACCAAAAAATTCAAATGTTCAGCCCGATCCTAAGGCTTATGATTTTACCTTTGATACTCCTAACACACAAAAAGCTCCTTTTTATCTTGAAAGAAACTATGTTACAGGATACAAGAATTTAAGAAACGAATATGCTTACGCATACGAAGCGTTGGGGGATTGGTACTTTGGTGCAAATAGTTTTGACAAAGCCTTTTCTTATTATAAACTTGCGGATTCATGGTCTCCGAGTAACCCCGAGATTATTTCAAGGATAGGGCAATATTATGGTGCAAAAGGGCAAACGGACGTGGCAAGGCAATACTTTCAAAAAGCTCTTGACCTTTCTCCGGAGAACATGGGAATTAGATTCAACTTAGCCGTTTCTCTGGCTAATTTGGGAAGAATACAGGAAGCTTTGCAGCAATATAAAATTATAGAACAGTACAGCTCGGATCCAACGCTTTCTATGGATGCAAAAAACCAGGAGAGTGTTCTTTTGCAAGGTCAGCCTGTTCAAAATTCCATTCCCGCTACTTCTTCCGCTAAAATAACCGGAAATATTTTTTCCAATACACAAGGAAATTATTCTTTTGAATATCCTAAAGGTTGGAGTATAACAAAAAACTCCGCCGGGTTAGTTTATGCTACTAACGGGAAAGCAGGCAAAGCAGCTTTAAATCTTTCATTTTATGGTAAACAGGTCACAACTCCCCAGAGGATAGATGATTTTGTTAAAACAGGTCCTTTGAAGCAAGCAGGTGCTCTTTTGGATGTTCAAACAATTAACGTTCCGGGGCTAAAAGCATTTCTGGAGGTTTGGGGGGAGGCCGGTAAATCAAGTCAGGTAATAGTTATCACGAACGATAAATGGGCATGGCAAGTTGCCGTTTCTCCCGGAGATTCTACAAGCATGAATGACTTAAATTCTATTTTAAATACTTTTAAGCCTCTGAGGTAGTCCTCTTACTTTTTTCCAATAATTCTTTTCCTCCAAAAACAAATATTGAAGAAACAAATAAAATAATACTAAGAAGAGTAATTAAGTTGGATAAAGATACAAGAGGTGTATCGGTAAAACTGGCTGTCACATTACTGTTTCCGGCGGGAATATCTAAAAATACAAAGTCATAAATATTTGAAGTATTTGGTTTTACCTCGCTGCCGTTTATATAAAATTTCCAGCCCGGGAAAAAATGTATATAGAGTTCTGCCTGAATAGGCGAAGAGGAATTGATGCTAAATTCCTTATAGGTAAATGTATCTTTGATTATTTTTCCTGTTGCCTTTTGGCTTGATAAGGCGATTTCGCTTTCCGGGACTTTGCCCGGTTCGGGCAATACATCCATATTTTGGGGAAAGTAACCCATTTCA
>JAKAEH010000089.1 GCA_021825955.1 bacterium
AAGGAAAGAAGAAAAAAATATGGAGCACTCCGTCAACTGGCGAGGTTGACGTAGCAAGGATACAAGAAACCGATGTCAGAGAAGTCCTTTGGAAAGCAATGTTCCAATATTTAGTTAAGGCAGAAATAGATTCTCACAGGAATGTGTTTAGCGACCAAGAAAGGTTTAATATGCTAAAAATGGAGGCAATTTACGCCTTCTTAAAAGAAAAACAAATACTTACGGAGGAAGAAATTAAAGAGTTAAGAAAAAGCACTCATACAACGGAATTCGGAATGTTATTAACAGAAGGCGGAGGAGGAGCTCTGCTTGGAGGATTAGCGGGCGCACTTAAAGGATTAAGATCAACGACAGGTAAATTGACTAAAGTTTAGGTTTCCGAAGTGGGCTTTGGAGGCTCTTCACCGGCTGTGCCGGCCGCAGTTTCTGCTTTAGTAGCATCCTCATTCTCCTTATGTCCTTCAACAGCTTTTCTTATTTCCATAGGATTATAATTCCTATTTCTCCAGCCAAGGAATGTTTCAGCAAAACGTTCGTGTATATGGTCTTGGATAAATTGTGCTCCGGGGCCCTCGGCCCTTCCGTATTGGTCTCTTCTAAACAGACTCTTATTTGCTCCTCCAACGAATCCTCCTACAACTGCCTGTCCTGCCCCAACAGACTCTTCAATAGGACCAAGGTCAATCTTAGGAGCTTTAAATGCAGCTTTGGTAATTTTTACAACGTGCGGAGTTGAAAATATTATTCCAAGAGCAACAAGAGAGCCGAAAATATTTGTCCCGCCAATTCCAACAGGGTTCCCGAGAAGAGGAGGAAGAAAAGCTTTTCCAGACGCAGCTGTTGTACCGAAGTTATCAATAAGAACTCTCCCAAGTAAAAACATTGCAATAGCGGCGGGAAAAGCAGCCAAATTCCCGAGCATATCCCTTAGCCAGGCGTTAAAACCCATTGATTGGCCTCCGGGCAAAAGCCCCGTTACTATCCAGAAAGGAGCAAAAATAATATCTACAAGGATAAAGATGTAGGCATTTAGAAGCGAAAACCAAAGTTTAAACATCGCCCACAAGAGAGCAATTAATATTATAAAAAAAGCAGCTATTCCGCCTATAAATCCCAATATAGCTCCCAAAACTGTTCCCACAGGGTTTGTAAGAAGGTCTATGACAGAACCCGGGTTACTTGCCCCTGCTCCTCCCGTAAATAAGCTTATGATAATGCTTCCTATAGAAGCAGCTGATCCTGTTGCTACCCCTAAAAATCCACCATTAAAGACGCCGTTTCCCCAGTTTAGAGACGTATTATTTAAATTTCTTGTTAAATCTCCTGCGTTTGCTGCAAGCGCAGGGTCAACGCCCGACAAAACATTTATAAAAAGATAAATAACTATCCACATAACATCAATTAGAAGCCCTGCAATGGCGAAAGAAAAAGTTACCAAGATAAGGCCGATAATTATTTTGGGAATTTGGTTTTGTATCGTCATTACTGTTCTTGGATCTATTTTTACTCTAAGCATGATTGCTACTCCAATAATGAGAAATATTAAAACAAACAAGAGATAGACAATATTCCTAAAAATTATCCATACCCCCATGATAGGAGATAAAGACTGAAAACCGGTTAATCCTGCTGCATAACTTGGCTTAGCAACACCAAAATTCTGAGATAAGTAGCCCACGTAATCGCTTGTATGAATGGGTGGGGTTAGGGTGGTGGCAATAAAATAACCCATTAGGCCCAAAGCTCCTCCTCCGCCTTGGACAAACCCTAGTTTTCCGGTCTGGGGATTTACTCCGAGACATTGAGCGGAAGGATTTATAGGATCGATTCCTGATAGTTGGCATATCATTGAAGACATTACCTCTATCATTACGCTTTGAGTCCAGGTGTGGAGATTATTAGGTACATTAGAATCCGTATTGGGAGCAGCGTATGAATTAACCGTAGGATAATTGTTATTTAAGTTTTGGGCAAAAGAAGGCTTTGAGAATAAAAGTGCTCCAAGTAGGATTACCAGTGCAACAAGAAAAATTCGGACAGAGATTTTCATCCTAGATTTAGTTTGTAGCATTTTTTTTAATATGTCAAGCGGAGCCAAGTCTGAATTGGCGGAGGGGGCGGGATTTGAACCCGCGATATCCTTGCGGATATACCTGCTCTCCAAGCAAGCGCACTAGGCCACTATGCGACCCCTCCTTAGATATTTATTTTATTAGTTTTTTTGTTTCTTTCCAAATATTTTTATCCGATTTATATGTTAATTGCCCTTCTACTTTTTTAGGCTCTAGCCATTCAACATTTTCCATTTCGGTATCGTGTTTGTTAATATCTCCGGATATATATTCCATAAGATAATAATAAACAGTTTTTCTTATCTTTTCTCCTTTAAATACATACCAATATTGAATAGGTTCTAAGGGTTTTAATATTTTACCATGTACTCCGGTTTCTTCTTGGACTTCCCTTAGAGCAGTTTCTTCTTTCCCTTCATTTTTTATATGGTCTCCTATTAATCCTTTTGGAAATACCCAACCGTGATGTTGAGAATGTTGGCACACCAATATTTTAATACCTGCCTCGTCTTTTTTAAAGACAATTCCGCCTGCCGAAAATTCAAATTTCATAAGCGGAGGAGACAGGATTTGAACCTGTGTGAGTCTTACGACTCGCTCGGTTTTCGAAACCGGCCAAATAAGCCACTCTTGCACTCCTCCAGTAAAATTTACCGCACTTTTATCCGCCTTTGGCGGAAGTCCGCCCTGCCAGAGGCGGGCAGGCATGCGACCTCTCCGAGTTTTTCCGAGGAGATTAGTCCCGCGACCGGGACGACCTCTCCAAACTAAAATTTCTAATTGCGTGCCCGAGAGGAATCGAACCTCCAACCGCCTGGACCGCAACCAGGTGTTCTATCCGTTGAACTACGGGCACAGGTAAGATGTATTTTACTTTAAAAAGGAATTTGAATCAAACTTAATTATTTTCGAGGGGAAAATTTTTAGAAAGCCAATCGGCGGATTTTTCCATAAAACCGGGCTTTATGTATTCTCTGTAAGGAAGAAATGGTAAGAGAACAGATTTAACATGCTCTTCGCCTATGCCTCCAAGGGTAATCGTTAATTCTCCCGGAATAAACGCATGGGTTCTTATATGCAGAGTTTCTGTTCCCTCTCTTCTCCTGAAATAAAAATCATAAAGTTCCTGCCATAGAAAAAAATGGTCTTCAACCATAAGTCCTTCGGTGCTTATTCTGTAATGGAAGTCCCTTGGGGGAATAGTGGCTAAGGCAAATGCCACAAAAACTAAAGATAGTACTACTAGCATTAATAGGTATTGAGAAAAGAGGAAAAGAATGATTTCTACAAAAAGCATTATCAGAAGACTGGTTAGATAATATTGTTTTGTTCTTTTTCTAAAAGGACGGCCTGGCGCTGTCCAAGCAAGGAGAGTTTTTACCTGCATGTATCCTTGATATGCTTCCGGAGAATTTTGGTTTTCGGATTTTTCTTCTTCCCTGGCTTTTTTTTGGGCAGTCATATTTTTACTTTATAGCATTGATGTTTTATAGTCAAGAATTCGGTTGTTAGGACAATAACCTTTTGATATACTTAGGAAACTCGGAGAGGTCGCATAGCGGACTAGTGCAATGGTCTTGAAAACCATCGTGGCGGAAACGCCACCGTGGGTTCGAATCCCACCCTCTCCGCTTTTACGTTTTAAATTCCTTTATTGCGCTTGAGCTTACAAGAAGAATTGCCAGTAGCGCTAATATACCGAAACTTTTTGCTTTATTTCTTAGTTCTCTTAATTCCATAATTTTTTTCTGCCGCATTTCAAATTCTTCCTGGCTTTCGCTTGCTCCTTTTTGAGGGTCGGTTAATAATTGATCCAAAATTCCGTCCATATTACCGGAGCGGAAAGCCTCCGCCAGCGCTCTTGCAGAGCTCTCCGGGATGTCTCCTCCTTCAAGCCTTCTCCAATATTCTCCTGCGACGCCTTGGGCGTCTCCGGTTTCGGAAAAACCTGAGAGTTCATGTAGGTTCTGTAAACTAGCTCTTTGCGCCATAAGCGAATCATATTTTCCCTGAAGCTGATTTTGTCTTTGTTCAAGATCAGAAGCTTCGGAAGAGGAAAGAGTTTTAGATAATTTTGATTTGATTGCCTCGAGCTGCCGGAATGTTTCTCCTGCCTCTTTTTCTACTGCAGAAAGGCCTTCTTTAACGGTGGCGGCGTCTATATTTGTATTATTTGTTATTATTTTAGAAAGAGTTTCTCCGCTGACAACGGTTTCGTCCCCTAAAAGCGTTCTTACTTGTTCCAGCTGTGTCATTTGGGCTTGCTGTTCTACCGTAGGTGTTTGCCCTGCCTCAATTTTTGGCATACGGGAATCAATAAAAGCTTCCACGTCATCTTTTGTTAGAATCCCTGTTTTTCTTGCCGCTTTTTGTATAGTTTCTCTTGTGGAATCAAGGTTAGCATCGCTAAAAAGCTGCCCGTCTAACTCTTCTGCCATTTCCCCTCCCGTAAGCTTAGCTGCGTAATATTCAAACATTAATCTTTCGTCTCCCTGCAGGCTTTGAGCAAACGCTTCTTGCTCTGATAATATTTGACCGTTTATCACTTCTTCCCAAGGTATTTCAAAAGGAGCGGTAGGATTTGATATTATTCCTGCTCCTTCGGCATATTCGTACTGTGCCATTGCAACTCCGTTTCGGTTTACTGTTCCTACAATTCTTGCTATTTGGACGTCTTTTTTTACTCCGTTAATTTCTGCATGGACAGTTATTGGTTTTCCGTCTGTAAGAAGAATATCAAGTGCCTGGGGCTTCATATCTTTGCCCGCTGCTTCGGTAGCAGATTTATTTTTTACAAAAACTTTTATGGCCCTTTCATGTCCGTGTCCGTCCCCTTCTAATTCGCTGTCGTTTTTTTCCGCAATTTCTCTGGCTTTT
>JAKAEH010000090.1 GCA_021825955.1 bacterium
TTGTTGTGGTTTGGGCAAAAACCGGGGAAACGCTTAGAAGCGAGGTTAAGAAAACTATCGGCAAAATATAAGCTTTTTTCATACTCACACCCCCTTTCGTACAAAAAACTGCCTGAAGGCAGTTGTTTACAAGTACCAATTAATTGAGAACAATATACGAAAATAAGTAGAATATGTCAAGCCCTTGTTAAAGATGAGTACTTCGGTGACACTTTCGTCTGGTAGTAGTTATCAAGATACACTAGTGGTGATTTGTAATCAAGAGTCTGATGAGGTCTATGAAAGTTGTATTCAATTAACCAATCAGTTAAGGCATTGTTAAACTCAGGGATAAACAAAGGGTCTTTATCAGTTAGTTCCACGAACTCCTCCTGAATGGTTCTATTGAATCTTTCTAAAGTAGCATTGTCTTTGGGAGTATGAGGCCTTGAGTACCATTGATTAATGGATAAGTACCTGCAGGCCTCCTCAAATTCCTTCTGAAACTCTGAACCGTTATCGGTATGAAGATTAATGATCTTTTGATCTGTAACATAAACTAGTCTTTCCAAAAAGTCTCTGGCATTTCTTGATGAATGGGTTGAATAAAGTCTGGCATAGGCCAGCTTTGATACCTCATCAATTGCCGTAATAAGATATCTGTATCCACCGGCAGATAAAGTCAGAACAACCGTATCCGCATGCCAAAGATAATTAACCTTTTTTTCTTTAATAAGTTTAGTTATCTTTTGTCTTTTAATACTTCTTAGCCTCCTTTTCCAATGTTTTTGCTGCAGGACAGGATTAAAATACAATCTGTCTTCTTCGATAATCTTTTGTATTTTCCAGGAAGAAATCTTTTCGAAATATTCCTCTTCGTACATGCCCACAAGCTTCATCTTTCTATAGCGGGGATATTTACTTCTTAGGTATTTCATCCTTACTCTTTGGACTAAGGAAATATCTCTTTTTCTTACCCTTAAGGGAGCAGTAGAGTTTTTTTCAAGTCCCAAAAGATCACTATCCTTAAATCTTCTTAACCACTTATGGAAGGTTTTTCTGGTAATACCAAAGTGTCTGGCGGTAACAGTGGCATTTTCTTTGTCTAAAGTATAGTAGAAAATAATCCACTCAAGTTTTAACTGTGCCTTAGGAGAAAGCTTAGTTTGACCTAAAACTCTAGTCTTTTGCCAATCTAACTTTGTATCTATTGGTTTTGTTTTGAAGTACCAATTCTTGTAATAATATTGGCCGACCTTTTCATCCCGCTTTGCATACATCAGCTATCACCTCCTTAAGGTTAATTATTCTACCTTAAATGTGTAACCGATGTATCTCATCTTCTGCAGTGCAAGAAAAGGAAGTTTGTAAAACTTGTAAGCAACCCATATTGGAAAGTGAAAATATTTGCAGTAGTTGTAATCAGCCTCGTTATAGAATAACGAAACATTTTCAAGAATTTCTAAAAACTAATGTCCCCAATATCGATCAATATCCAAAAGAGAAAAAAACTATATATCAAATTAGATCACAGTTGGCACATGGTATGGATTTACTTCAGGCAGATTTGGAACCTTGGAATTTTACGATGGATGCTAAACAAGATGAACAAAGACAATTACAAGATAATTTGTACTATATCACCCGTATAGCAATATGCAATTGGTTAAATAAAATCTAGGACGAATACAAATTACATGTTTTGGTGTAATTTATTAAAAATTTGGCTTCTTAGCCACAGATATGCAATTATTTATTTAACGACTCTCCTGCGGGGGCAACCAAAGGAGGTGTGTTTTATTTATTAAGCTTCTTGGAAGCTATTTCATATCTAGTATCCTGTAGGAACCATCATTTTCAACATAAACAAACTGATAATCTGTAAGCAAAATTAATTTATGGTACTCGTTATATACATGTTCCAATCTATAGTTTAAGTAGAGATCGCGAAATTTATCACTACCCCAATGCGGAAGTATTACTAAATCTATAAATCCAAATCCTTCATATCCCTTCAGGTTTGGTGCCTTTTCAAGAGTATCTGTCCGTAGTACTGGATAAATATCTGGACCTGCTATAATAGACCCTGCGCTTGAACCAAAATACACATTATCTTTTTGTATGTACTCATTTATAAAGTTAATAAATCCTGATTCTTGTGCTTTCTCAAGTAGATAAAAGGTATTGCCGCCAGACACGAAAACATATTGTATGTTTTGAAAATCCTTTACGAAATCGCTTTGTTTTTTTCCTGTAATTGTATAATCAATTGTTTCAAGTCCAATGCCCTGTAAGGCATTCCTATCGTCTTCTAGCCACTGCTTATCTCCTTCTTCCCCCTCAGCAGCTGTTGTAATAAACAATATTTTCTTGTCTTTTTGCTCGTTCTTAAGTTTTCTAGAAACCATCGGAGCAACATTTTTGAACGACGATGCTAAGAATAGTTTTCCCATGAGGTAATTATAGCAAAAAAGCTATCTTTAGTGGTCTTGTGTACGAGTCACATACTTTTTGGAATCTAGTTCTTAGAAATGCTAGAATTTATAATAAATAAGTGCATGGGTTTGTAATTTATTAAAATATGTTTTAGACTAAAATAAGAGGTTGACAAATATGCTTATATAGGATATAATCTCTACTAGATGTTACAATAAATGTAACTTTTGGTAGTAAATATGAATAATGATATAATTTTGAAAATACACAGTTTGCCTCAAAGCGTGTTTTCTCTTAGCGAGTTATCCTTGCTTTTTCCGGAAATTGAATACCCAAATTTAAGACGAAGAATGAGTTATTTTACAAAAGTGGGGAAACTTAAAAGATTACATCAGGGAATATATGCTAAAAATGAATATAATACCCTAGAACTTGCAAATAAGTTATATAAACCATCATATATAAGTTTGGAAACAGTATTGGCGAGAAAAGGTGTTGTTTTTCAATATTATGAGAGAATCTTTGCAGTTTCTTATTTAACCCGGGAAGTAAGGATAAATGAGCTTACCGTGCAATACCGCCAAATAAAGGCAGGCGTATTAACTAATATGGAAGGCATAGAAAGTGAAAATGGGTATTATATTGCCTCACTTGAAAGGGCTTTCTTAGATGCTTTATATATTTATAAAGATTATCATTTTGATAATTTGGGCGCTTTAAATTGGGATAATGTATTTAATCTGCAAACAATCTATAAAAGCGGCGCTTTAAACAAAAGAGTTAAAGATTATTATAAAGATTACAAAAAAGACAATGCTAAATAAAGATATCCATAAAAATATTCTTATCAATACGCTTAATAGTATCTATAAAGATACTCAAATCCGTACATTCTTAGGATTTAAAGGAGGAACTGCGGCATTACTTTTTTATGATCTTCCCCGTTTCTCCGTAGATCTTGACTTTGATCTTTTAGACCCAAGTAAAAAAGAATTGGTTTTTCAAAGGCTTAAAGATATTTTGTCTAAAATAGGAAGAATCGATCAAGCTCATGAAAAACAAAATACCCTCTTTTTCTTAATTAACTATAGAAATGAGGAGAGAAATATAAAAGTAGAAATATCAAAAAGGCCGCTTAAATCAGAATATGAAGTCAAAAACTATCTAGGTATTCCGATGTTGGTTATGAAAAAAGACGATATGGTTGCCTCAAAACTTGCAGCGCTTGTTAATAGAAAAAAATTTGCATCAAGGGATATGTTTGATTTATGGTTTTTCCTGAGAAACAATTGGCCAATTGATGAAGAGCTTATTCAAGAAATTACAGGACTTTCTCTTTACAAGATACTAAGTAAAGCGCAGGAACGAATTAAGGATATTAAAAAAACTGAACTTTTAGCAGGTTTGGGAGATTTGCTGGATAATAAACAAAAAGCATTCGTAAAGGAAAAACTTCAAGAGGAACTTTTACTTCAGCTAAGGCTTTACTTGTCGAATATTCCTCAAAAATAAGAGAAAGTATTAAGTTAGCTACTACTTAAGATATAAAACGAAAAAAGATCTTCATTTTCCTAATTGAAGATCTATTTTCGATGGGCGCAATTCCCCTTGCGACCACAAATAGAATAACACTTTTCAAATATTTTTTCAACCTATTAAACTTTCCGAGGTAAAGAAAGAATGCGGGGAAAATAGTGATACAATAAACGTGTGAGAAGCCACGGGAAGTTACTTGTGGTTGAATAAGGGCCGGGCGGTCCTTATTGATTATCTATTCCAAGGATAAATTGGTTGCCTATTTTGATCTTTATTTACTACAATTCCAACTATGCCAGTCTGTATAAAAGTAAGTGTTCCCGCTTCGGTGATTCTTTCTCTCCATATCCCATCCTCAATTGTTCCTTCCATCATTTCAAACTCATACTTTTTATCTTCAATAACTAATTCTTTTGGGCCACGAAAAGGAAGTTCGGGGGTAACTTTCTTAAGAGCTTCTTTTAGAAATCCAAATGTCTGTTTTGCTCTATCCTCATATCCTTCAGTTTGTCCGTGCCCACCATATTGTATTGTCCAAGCTGGGTCGCCTTTATAATAAACAGTTGTCATGCCAGGTGCTCTAAAATATCCAGTATAACTATCTCTTAACATCCAATCTCCTTGTGGTTCATCGGGTGAGGGAAATTGTAATTCTTTATAACCTGGGCGTTGCGCAGGAACCTCTTTACCTTCTCCTGCCCAAGTTGCAAGATTTGCCCTTACAATAAATTGAGATAAATCAGCTAGCCAAGCTTGTTTTCTTACTTCTTGTTCTGTCGCTGGTTTTACTTCTGCGCTCATGCAGTGAAATTATATCATTTGAATTATTTTTATTCCACTTTTTTCCAGATACTCTCAATATTTGCGTTTTGTAATTTATCTTTTGTAGTCAAATAAAAGGAGAGATCTTCTTCAAAAATGTTTATTTTCGACCTTGTAAAAAAG
>JAKAEH010000091.1 GCA_021825955.1 bacterium
TATTACGGATATAGCCTTCTTTTTTTCCTTGCTTAATGATTTTTGTAAATCCCTTGACCATCATCTTTGTTCTAAACTCGTCAATCTCTTTCCATAATTCGGGTGCGTAGTTGTGAAGATCAGAAATCATTTTGTCGCTTACACGAGTTACAATTGCGCCTATTGTTTTTGTAATACCAAAAAGTTGATCAACTGCGTTACTTTGACTTTTAACGGATTCTACAACGGCATCGTGGTTGGTTTTTAGAAAGAATTGCGTCACTTCTTTTAGCAAATCCTCTTTAGTAGAAAAGTTTTTATAGATAGTTTTCTTGCTTATTCGAAGCTTAGCAGCTAAATCATCCATTGTTGTTTTATAAAACCCTTCGCGAAGAAATGTATCTAACGCCAGGTTTAGTATTTTTTGTTTTTCATTCATTTTATTAGAATAGCCCAGGAAACTATTTTTGATATTATCGTTTCCAAACATAAGCGATGGAAACTATTTTGTCAATAGATAGTTTCCATGATTTATGGTTTTTTAGACTGATGTGCCCAAGAAGACAACTTAGGATTATTATGTAGCAGGGCATTCAATCTTTTTAGGATATATTTAGTTAAGAGAATCTCTAAAAGCCTATTTTGAAGAACTAGTTATAAAAGGAGACGGGACGGAGAATGTAGTCAGTAAGCAATAGGCAGTCATGGTATATTATTGAATAAAACTATTTCGGATGGTTAGAATGTTTATTTGCAAAAGGGGTCTCAGGCGGTTTTTTTATTATGAGCAATTCTAAAAACTATCTTTTATAAAAATTTGACGCAAAGAAAACGCAACGTTCGCGGAGAACCTGCCTACCAGCAGGCAGGTATTGAAGTTTTTAGAAGTGCCCTTATTATTGGATTAGTATTTCGGTATATGCTTATTACCAGTTATATCAATATATAAGGGTAAACATCGGCCAAAATGGCCGGTGAGTGACGAGTAACGAGTGACAAAGTGACGAGCAGGAATAAGTTGGAATACTTTCATTTGGGTTTGTGTTTAGGCGGCTTGCGGCTGAATGAGTCCTGCATTCGGGATAAATCTTCGAATGGAGCTGCAAGGTGCGCCCGGATCGGGTACACGGAAAAAATATCTTGCGACTTTAAGGAGCAAGTTATTTTTTCCGTTGAAAGGGAATCTTGATACTGGCAGAAAACCTTAATAAGGAATGGCAGGCTTGAATAAACAGGAAGGAACTGCCGCTGTTTAGCGGGACTTACGATTGTTCAAGACTTCAAATAAATATTCATTCCTTTTCTTTTCTTGGCGCAAGAAAAGAAATCCCGATAAGGACATCGGGACAGGCGCCAGAACATGCACTTAAAAAGAATTGCTAAAATTTCATTCCGTTTCGCTACGAAAAATAAACTCGCTTCGCTCAGACAGTATTTTTCGCTTAACGCTCCACTGCATGAAATTTCTTAACGCAATTCTTTTAATGTGCAAAGGCATCAATTTTATTGGGAAAGAAATTTATTTGAGGTCGATTGGGGAGGTTATAATTAAACAGTATAATGCTTTTGGTGCGGTTATTGGATTACTTAAACAAATAAGAAATGAATTCATGGACTGCTTACCTGAGCGAAGGCGGAATTTTTGGGAGGTTAAAAATTGTACCTAGCGGGTGTTTTTCTACAAAGATTAATAGTCAATAACCATGACGAAAACGCAATCACTACTAATGTGATTCTCCTAAGCAGCTTGTGGCGGAATGAGTCCCGCATACGGGATAAATCCCGCATACGGGATAAATCTTCGAATGGAGCTGCAAAGTGCGCTGCTCTGGTGTTCGGAAAAAATATCTTGCGACTGAGACGTAACGGGAACGGAATGAAGCTTTGCGAAATGTAGCGGAGTGTAGTGAAGTGTAGCGAAGGAGTAAGTTATTTTTTCCATTTCTCGAACATTAGTAGTAACCCGAAATCACGATACTGCCAAGTCTTTTTTTGCATAAGCGTACTTTATTTCTTTAAAAACTATGACAAAGAATTGAACTTCAAGGATAGGTGTTACATCGGAGTATTGATAGTTGGATGGAATAGAGCTGAATCCTGGTATGGATATGATTTATATTTTACGATATAGTGTTTAATTATTCTTTAATATTTTTCTCTTCGAAAATTTATTACAATAGAATTTATTGCTGTCGCTTGCGAAAGTGATGAGGTGAAAATTTATGTTTGAATGCCGGCAAACAGATTATCAAAGTAATATGGATTAAATTTTCGGCGTTAATTGGGTTATTTTCGAAAGGGAGAGAATTTGATTGATAATAAGATATTCCAAGTAATCCTTTTACAATAATTTGCGTTAAGATTCGCAAGCGGGATTAAGATAATTTTCGAAAATCGATTTTCGAAAGAAATATTATTATTAATAAGACATTCTAATGAAGGCACTTACAGAATACAGAGAAAAAATTTTTATTATTAGTCCTTTTATTACTGGGGTTTCCTATAATATACATTATAGGAAATAAGTCTACTTTCCTTTTAATGAAAAGAATAATGGATAAGGCAATTTTATTTATTTGAATTGTCCTTGAAATTCCTTCAAGGGAAATTACATGTCTGAAACGCTTTAATGTAGTTGTTAATGGCGTGAGCATTGCTGCCGTTCCCCGAGTAAATCAATCTTGCATTTATTTTTCGTATTCATCTTAAGCCAAATACGTTATCCCGATAAATTCTTGGACTAAGTTAAATAATTTGATTTTAAAGCGCAATAAAAATAAAATGAAAACATATTTTCTATTTTAATTGGTCTTGCCGGTAGGTGAGATATTTCATGGTAAGAAAGGCAGCGCTATATAGGGGATTTCTCCTCCCTGACGGTCGTCGAAATGACAGTTTTATTGGCAGGCAGAGTTGAGATGACAACTTTATTTAGGGGATTTCTCCCTTCGGTCGAAATGACAACTTTTTTCGCTGGCTGGACCGAAATGACAACTATTTGCGGGGTATGTCAATGGTTTGCTTCTTACGCTAAGGGAGCTGCGGAGGGCGTGGCGAGAGTGGGAGCCGTGCCCGGAGCAGCGTCAGACGCCGGTGATAAGGGTCGGTGACGAGTGACGAAGTTAGTGACTAGTGACAAGTAACGAGTGACGAGCAGGGAAGGAATTTTGAATTCTGAACCTGCCTGGCGGCAGGCAGGTTTTGAATGCTGAATGAAGAAAAAAAGAAACGCATTTTAAGTGACTAGTAACGAGTTGCTCTAAGAGTCCGGCGTGGCGGCAATAGACGCCCGCCTATAATATCTAAGATTTGCGTAAGCAAATTCTTCTAAAGTCAATTATCAGATTTGGGTTTCTGTAATTTATGATTGAATACAAGCATTCAGATAAGACTACCAATGTTTTTTGGCAGCATTATTGTTTTTACCCGAACAAAATGGAAAAGATAAATAGGCGGATGACCGGAGCGAAGGCACGATTTTTTGGGTTTGCAAAAATCGTGACTGAGCGGGTGTTTTTTAAGTAACAATTATTTGTAGGTAATAATGATGACAAAAAAATGACGACACTACCAATGTGGGGTTTCCTTTCACGAATAGGCTGTAATGCTAGGCGGGGCGACACGACGTAAAGTGAAACTAAGATAGAACATTCAATCGGAAGTAAGAAAAATCTGTAATAGAAAGATCAACTAAGTTTCTGCATCCGCCGGGAGCTATGACGAATGCCAATCTGAAGATGTGCTTTAGAATTTATGAGCGTTAGCGATATGGCGTCACTGAGCGAAGCGAACTAAAGACTTTCTTTTGTCTTCAGCAAGAATGACAACACAGAGAGGAATGGAATGTAGCGGAGTGAGTTTGCGAACGGAGCGAAATGGAGTGACGAACGGAGGGGGCATTGTTGCATTAGCCGAATAGGGATAATGCCGTATGCGGCTTTTTTATTGCCGTCAATTTGGCTGCGTTAGCAATATATATTTAACTGCAATTAGAAAGCCGCACTTAGAATGCCGAATCGAGTTAGTGACGAGTGACGAGTAATTAGTGACGAGCAGAGATAAGAGTATCAATGTAAAGACGACATTGCTGATATTTTTTCCTGAACAAAATGGAAAAGATAAATAGGTGACACTCCGGAGCGAAGGCACAATTTTTTGGGTTTGCAAAAATCGTGACTGAGCGGGTGTTTTTTAAGTAACAATTATTTGTAGGCAATAATGATGACAAAAAAAACGACGACACAGAGCAACTTAGGTGAAGTATTACTACTTTTATTTGGCTTTGTGTTTAAGCAGCTTGCTGCGCAACGAGTCTTCGAGTGGAGCTGCAAGTTGCGCCCGGCTCTGGAGTTCGGAAAAAATATCTTGCGACTTTAAGGAGCAAGTTATATTTTTCTGCTGAAAGGGAATCTTAGTTCTGGCAGGAAACCTTAAAAAGGGATATCAATCTTGAATAAAAAAGAAAGGAACTTCCGCTGTTTAGCGGGATAGGCTTTAAATTAAGACTTACATTTTTTTATATGTACTTTTATCTTGATACAAAAGTATCCTTTCTTTTCTTGGCCCCGCATCAAGTGCGGGGTAAACTCCAGAAAAGAAACCCCGCTTAGGTTGCGGGGTAGACGCCAGAACATACACTTAAAAAGAATTGCTATCCCGATTAAATCGCATAGGCGTCAACCTAAGAATCTGTTACATTACAATATTGAGGATAATATTATAATAGAATAGCGCAAATACTGGGGAATTTATTAATCCTCTACGAGGATTTGCCAATGTAAAATAAACCTTTTCCTACAATAATTTGACCTCTACGAGGTCTAAAAACATCGTAGATGTTTGATTATTGTAGAAACAAATTACTCCAACAAATAAACTATCCTCGTAGAGGATAAATAAA
>JAKAEH010000092.1 GCA_021825955.1 bacterium
TTTATCCCTAAAAAGCCTATAATTGTGTGCTTTATGAAAGAGTTTGGGCCAAGTTCTGGAGAAAATCCAACGACAAAAGAAATTTTAATCCCGAGATTTGGTGTAATCACCATATCGGGCCGTTCAGGTACTGGAAAAACCGCCGTTGCCGAAGCACTAGCCCAAATGTATTCAATTTCCCCGGAGAGAAATATTAAAACCGGGCAGTTATTCAGAGATATTTCCCAAAGCGGTCAAGAAATTCAAGGTTTTTATGAAAGAGAAGAATATATAGACCATGAAATGGACAAAAGACAAAGGGAGCTAATCCAAGCCTCTTCTCCCAATAGTCCTTTAATGCTTGAAGGAAGATTAGCCGGATTTATAGCAAGCCAGGAAAAATTAAGTAATCCAAGATTGGAAAACGAAGTTATTTCCCTTCTATTTACCGCCCCTGCAAGAGTTAGGATGAAAAGAATTTTAAAAAGATATTTAAACGATAAACATCTGGAGATAGAACAAGCATTACTTAATATGGCAAGCCCCGAGGAGATTGAAAAAATGTACGGTGGCTTACGTGAACAAAAAAGAACAATGACGACAGAGTGGATAACAAACATGGAAAGACGAAGAGAAAGAAAAGATTTGGCAAGATGGAGAAAGGTTCACAAACAATTAACCGGAATTGACCCATTTAGCCCAAACAATAGAGACAATAAGGGAAACAGAATATACAATTTTGTAATTTCTACGGGTACCAAAACAGTAGATGAAGTTGTAGAAACTATAAATGAAATTTTAATTGCAAATGGATTAGTAACAGTTGCAAGTAAAGGAAACAGACAAACAGAAGCGACTATTTTCCGGGCTCAACAGGTTTAGCAAAATACCCTTCTCTGTTTGCTATTAAATCCATAAGACCGCTATCCATAGAAAACAAATCGGATGCAGACCTTGTATTAACTCCGGGTTTAACAGCTAAAACGAGCTCTTCGGAATAATCATCAGGTATGTAAATATCATATCCCAAAGCCCTTAATTCTTCTGAAAACTGATCATGACTTTTATAATAAGGAAGGTCATCTCGTCTTAAATCCTTAGGATTAAATCTTGCTTTCAGTACTCCACCTGGAACTAAAACTCTATCTATGCTCCTTATAGTAATTCGCGGAGAAGCACTATATGCAATAGAATTCAAGGCTAAAACAAGTCCTACCGAAGAATCTTTAACCCCCTTTAGGGTCTCTGTAGCTGTAATAAATGTTTTGTCGTATCCAAGATTATTTCCAATTGCCTGATGTCTCTTTAAAACCGTTGCTCTAAAATCTAATCCCTCACCGAGTTTACTTTTTGCGACTTCCGAAATTCCTTTTGTAGTACCTGACCCAACATCTAAAACCAGATTACCGCCTGATCGCCTTACATGCTTTAACAAATTGCTTAAACCGTTAAATATGGTAAGATATTCTTCCATATTTCTTCCCCAATCGTTATCCCTATACCTTGACTGTCTTTCCAAGTTTCTGGTAAACCTAATCTGTTCAGCTACCGAATTTCTTTCGATAGCTTCCGGCGATATCATGTTGGGAATGTTATCAAAAACGTGAAGCTAAATCAAGGTTAGCGGATTAAGGTTAAGAATTTAAAATTGTAATCCCCTTCCGTTAAATCCTCATCCACTATTTTATGGGTAAAAGAAGCGTAGTCCGGAAAAAAAGTATCTGCATGGAAATCTCCTTTAACAATTGTTAAATAGAGTTGGTCTGCAAAAATTATTGCCTGAGAAAAAATTTCTCCCCCGCCGATAATAAAAACTTCTGTTTCTCCGGCCGCCTGGGCCATTCCAATTGCTTCTTTTAAAGAAGTGGAAATCTGGCATCCAAGGGAGTTGTAGGATAAATCATGAGTTAAGATTATATTTTTTCTATCGGGTAGCGGTCTTCCTACAGATTCAAAAGTTTTCCTTCCCATAATAACCGTGTGTCCTGTTGTTAGAGTTTTAAACCTTTGCAAATCGGCCGATATGTGCCAGGGAAGTTTATTATCTTTCCCTATCCCCCTATGCTCATCCATTGCCGCAATTATCGAAATCTTCATAATTTAATTAAAACTACTCAAACTAACTCTTTAAATTCTATAGCTTTGAACGATACTTTTCAATCTTGTATTAGTGTATTAATACGCTGATACATTCATTTAAACAGTTTACTGACAAATGTTGAACCATGAATTGATTGTTTTGATCTTATAAAATTATTCCTTTCTTTATCTTTTAATATGATGCTTCTGTCTAGTGCTAATTTCAATCCGCCTGTCCCCTCTTCTAAAATCAGCTTTATTTTAAGAACTGTTGTTGTACTCGTTTTTGATTTGTTTGCGGCGGTTCTTATATCCTTTCCCTCATTAAGCAGGTTCGCTATATGCCACCTTCTCTTTATCATCCTTAATTCCGATTTTGTTAAAATATCCTTAACAAACAGCTTAATCTCTTCGACATCTTTCATATTATTCAGAATCTCGTAGAGAAAATGTATTTCTTTGTAATATTCTTTCTCTTTTATTTCCTCTTTAGGCTTGCTCATATTTTGTTTTAATGTATTAATACATTAAAACAATTACAAAATGATACTTCAGTGATGAAAAATACACAACAAAGATATGAATAAATATAATAAAAGCTAAATGCTAAACTGCTACCGGTGCTTTTATTGGCGGGTAAGGATCATAATTTTCCAGTGTAAAATCTTCAAATTTAAATTTGGAAATATCTTTTACATTAGGATTTATTTTAATTCTCGGAAGTTTTTTTGGTTTTCTTTTAAGCTGTTCTCTTACCTGCTTCATATGGTTTGAGTAAATATGAACATCACCAAAAGTGTGCACAAACTCTCCCGGCTTTAATCCCGTAACCTGGGCTACCATCATAAGTAAAAGTGCGTAAGACGCAATATTAAAAGGAACGCCTAAGAAAGAATCTGCGCTTCTTTGGTACAACTGCACCGAAATTTTCCCATTGTTTACATAGAATTGAAAAATAGTGTGGCACGGAGGAAGTCCTTCTCGTTCGACTATATCTTCTATTTCTGCCGGGTTCCATGCTGTTACAATCAATCTTCTTGAATAAGGAGTTTTTTTAATGTCTTCTATTACCTGCCTTATCTGGTCAACTTCTCCCCTTCCTGACTTGTCTCGCCCTGTGACGGACTTCTTCCAATGTCTCCATTGAACTCCGTAAACAGGACCAAGATCAGCCCATTTTTCTGCAAACTTTTTATCTGTTTTTATTTTTTCTACATATTCTTCTTGGGATAGTATTTTTTTGCCTTTATTTTTTCGAACATAATATTTATAAGGCCACTCATCCCAAATATGGACTCCATTATCAACCAGATATTTTATATTTGATTCTCCCCTTAAAAACCACAAAAGCTCATATATTATCCCCTTAAGAAACATTTTCTTTGTGGTCAGAAGAGGAAAACCTTTTGATAAATCGTACCTTAATTGCCTTCCAAACAAAGATTTTGTTCCCGTTTTCGTACGGTCATCTTTATATTTGCCGTTTTTTAAAATATCTTTTAAAAGTTCCAGATATTGTTCTTCTGCTCCTAAAGTTTTCATATTTATTTATGTCCGGTTGAACCGAATCCTCCCCTCGATTTTTTAGACATCTTGTTAACTTCAACAAATGCAGGCTTTTCTACTTTAAGAATAATTCCCTGGCAAATCCTTTCCCCTTTTTCAACGACTACCTTTTTTTTAGTAATATTTAAAACTGCTAATTTTATTTCGTCCTCTTCCCCGTTGTAATCTGAATCAACAATCCCAACTGAATTTGCAACAATTAAACCTTTTCTGGAAGGAGTTGAGCTTCTTGAAAAAAGGAAAAAACCATAGCCTTTAGGAACTTTAGCAATTATATTTAAAGGAATAAGTGTTACCTCAAAAGGCTTGACTGTAACTTCCACTCTTGCTGTTAAATCAAAACCCACAGAACCTTCTGTATGATATTTTGGAATAGGAAGACTTTTATCTACTCTTTTTATATTAATTTTCATTTTTTAGCTTTCTTCTTTTTAGCATTTTTTTCTATTTGCCTAACAAGCTCATTTGTAACCTCTTCTATTGTTTTATTTGCATCAACTATTGCAAATTCCCTTGAAAATCTTTTCTTTATAAAATCGTAAGCTTTTTTAATTTTAACCAGTTTTTTTTCGTTGTCGTAAATTTCGTTATGTTTACTGCTATTTCCTATTCTTTTTAAAGCAGTTTTTATAGGAATATCTAAAAAGTAAGTAATATCCGGTTTTAAAAATCTGTTATAAGGGGAAAGCAAAGATAGAACCGTTATGTAGTAATCGGCAACCTGGTCCAAGTCGGCTATTCCATAACAAACTGCAGACCAGAAGTATCTGTCGCTTACTATTATTTTTCCTTTTTTAAGGAGTTCTTCTATTTCTACTTGATGCATTGACCTATCCGCCGAAAACAAATATTGAATGGCAACAGGAGGAATGCTAATTTTTCCCGAAAGAACTTCTTGTTTTATAAACTTTCCTATTACGAGGTCTGTAGGCTCTTTCATGCCGATAGCATCGTAACCTTTATTTTTTAATGCTTCTACAACCCGCTGTGTTTGAATTGTCTTTCCGCTGCCGTCGATGCCTTCCAAAGCAATAAATCTGCCTTTATAGGGGTTTCTTTTAAAATCTATGTCAAACTTTACTCGATATTTCATTCCTGCTTTTAGCAATATAGCACAACAATATAGTTTTGAAAATTGGGAAAAATTGCGTATCTATACTTTATGATTCCCGTTTTTCATTAAATCTCCTATTGAAACATTTGCGTTGGAATAATCTCCTCTTTCGTCAAATGGGATA
>JAKAEH010000093.1 GCA_021825955.1 bacterium
AGATTTTAAAATCAGCCGTTTTGCCCGGGTTTTTTTCTTGCAGAAGTATTGAGTACATCCCGGGGAGGAATAGTTCCGGTACGCATAAGTCCGTCCCATTTTCTAACAACATTATAGGGATAGTTCCATGCAGCTTGAAGAATATCCCCGGTGGCAGCTTTTAAAGGATCTCTTCTTGCCATAGGATTGTCGGAAGTTGTCCTTAAATGTTGTGTATATTCTCTTAGAAAAGCTGCCATTTCATCTTGAGTATGTAAATATTCAACCGCAAGCGAAGGTAAACTTCTCTCCGGATTTCTTGCCCTAAGACTTTCTAAAACCGATAATTCTCTTGGTTGTTCTTGTGTCATGTTATTCTATTGTAATAGGGACGGTAAGCTTGTTTGTTACGCTTCCGTCTTTTGGAGAATAATCAAAAACTTCTATATTTCCTTTTCCTTTTACGTCAGCAAGAGAAGAAACAGTGACTTCAAAAGGAGCAAAACCCGAAAGATTTTGGCTTTTGGCTGTTATTGTTCCTTCCCCTAAAATTCTTCCCAATGAATCCGTAACTCTATAATTGAACTGATTTTCAAAAACTTTTGTATCACCTATAATCTTAAAAGGAGTTTTAACTTTCTGGTTTTGGGAAGGACTTGTTATTCTAATAACCGAATTGGCAACAGGACTTGGAACGGGAGCTCCGGTTTGTTTTCCTATTTTGGGAAGATTTAAACTTCCTCCCCCAAGACGATAGACGGCAACAAAAACCAGAATAAAAATTACGGCACCTGAAAGTATAATAAAAAGAAGTTCTCTTCTACTCATTTTAAATATGGGAGGATTATAAGCACCTATGTCTAAAAAGTCAATTTAGGCCTACAACAGGCTCTTATTCAAGTTCCCGAAGCCACTTTTGAACCTCTAGTGCTGCTGCGCAGCCAAAGCCTGCTGCTGTTATTGCCTGCTTGTACTCTCTATCGTGAACGTCTCCCGCAACAAATACTCCTTCTATATTAGTAAGATAATGTTCATATACTTTTATAAATCCCTTTTCATCTATATCTATTCCATTAAAAACCTTACTATTTGGCATATGGCCTATTGCAACAAAAACTCCATCTATGGGCATCTCTGTTATTTCTTGGGAAACGGTATTTCTGACTTTTACTTTTTCGACTTTTCCTTCACCCAAAATCTCTGTTATCTCGCTGTTAAACATTAGTTTTATTTTCGGATTCTCTTTAACTCTTTTTTGCATTATTTCCGAAGCCTTGAAAGTATCTCTTCTATGGACAATTAAAACCTCTGTTGCGAATTTTGAAAGAACATCGGCTTCTTCCATAGCAGAATCTCCTCCTCCAACAACTATTACTTTTCTATTCCTGAAAAAAGCGGCGTCGCATGGAGCGCAAGAAGAAACTCCGCGGCCAATCCTTTCTTGTTCACCCGGAACTCCAAGCCATTTTGTATCTGCACCCGTTGCGATAATCACTGATTTACCTTGGTAGGTTTTATCTCCTACAGATACTTTGAAAGGTTTTGAACTTAAACCTGCAGAAGTAAAATCATCATCGACAAATTCCGCTCCAAACCTTTCGGCTTGTTTTCGCATATTGGTCATAAGCTCCGGTCCTTGAATACCCTCAGGGAAACCGGGGAAATTTTCAACAGCAGTGGTAAGCATTAATTGTCCGCCCCATTTAACGCCAGATACAACAAGAGTTTTCAAATCAGCTCTTGTTGTATAAATGGCTGCAGTTAAACCTGCGGGTCCGCTTCCTATAATTATTACGTCGTAAATTTTTTCCATAAAGGAGCCTTATAAAACAGTGTCTATTTCTCTTTTAAAACTGTCTTTGCTTTGGGCACCTACCATTTGTTTTACAACCTGTCCGTT
Organism: bacterium; assembly: GCA_021825955.1. The sequence goes on from JAKAEH010000093.1 coordinate 1,880, forward strand.
TTTGAATACCAAAAGGCTTGGTATACTCATTATTCCGTAACTTTGTGCTGTTTGCCCGTTTTCGTCAACGTTTAACTTTCCTACTTTAAGTTTATCTCCGTATTCTTTTGCCAATTCTTCTACTATCGGGCTCACAATTCTGCAAGGCATGCACCATTCTGCCCAAAAATCTACCAAAACCGGTGTTTTAGAACCTAGTACTTCTTCCTGAAAATTTTGGTCTGTTATTACTAAATCTGTCATATGTCACCTCCTTGCTTTATTAAAATATCAAAGGGTTTATCCCCTGTCAATCAACTTTTTTACGAAATTAGCATTTTCGCTCTTAGATAAAGAGTAACAAATTGTCTGTCCGGTTCTTTTTGTTTCCACAATTCCCATTGACTTGAGTTTACTTAGCTGATGAGAGACTGCGGAAATTGAAATATCAAGATTTTTTGTTATGTCGGAAACACAAGGATTGTCATCTTTGGATAAAGCATCGAGTATTTTAAGAGTGTTCGGGTCTCCTACACACTTTAGAAGAGATGCCCTATCTTCGTAAAAATTCCCTGTTTGATTTTTGAATGGTAATTTCATGTTTTAATGATTGTTCAAATATTAAAATACTACTTTTAAGGATATTTTGTCAAGAGGTCAATTATAAGAGGCTATTGTTAGTCAAAAAAGGCGCATTTGTTAATGGACTAAAAATTTATTCAGAAATAGCACCTATTTTATTCTCTTTGGGCAATGGTTGCTGCTAAAAGTCCTCCCTGTACGGCCATGCAGGTTAGACCGCCGGTAATAAGCCCTGTTAAAAATATAGCAAGTAAATTAGTATTTCCCATTTAAGTCTTACAGCAATCTTTAATTTCCTCCGGTGGTTTCTCCATTTCTTTTAGCATAGCCGGGCCACCTGTTCTAAAAAATCTAATCAAAAGTATTACTGCTAGGGCTAAAAAAACAATATTTAATACCGAAGTATAATTCATGGCTATACCTGAAGTCATAACCTCTATATTTCTTTGCGTGGGAATTATATTCAGTGCCGAAAAAAGAATTTCAACTATATATCCTGCTAAAACCATTGTTATGTAAAAAGTAGTTAAAATGTATAACATCATTTTCCATCCGTAATATTTTCTATAAATATCTAAAATGGGAAGAACAATCAGGTCCGCAAAGATAAAACTTACTACTCCACCGAAGCTAATTCCACCCTTCCATAAAACAGCCGCCAAAGGAACGTTACCTACGGAACAAACAAAAGAAAAAATGGCAACTAAAGGACCAATAAGAGGACCCTCGATAAATGCAATCGTGGGATTATTCTTAAAGAAAAATGCCTGCCAAAATGAATTGGGTACAAAAACAGCCAAAATTCCTGCAATAATAAAACCTATTAATATATCTATCCAAACAGAAGCCCAATCCATAATAAAATAGTGACTTATTGCGGTAAAACCCCTACCGCTAAAAAGTCTTGAGAATAAAGATTTCCCCGGAACGCTCATATCCATAGCGGCATGTCCTTCCATTTTGCCTGTAATTCCCTTCTCCGCGTTTTCTCTGGCAACTCTAATCATTTTTCTTGTAAGCGTAAACCTAAAAATTAAAGCAAGAAGAATAACCATTATAATTCCTCCCAAAAATTCAGAAGCCATAAATTGCCAACCCATTAAAACAATTAAAATAACTCCAAGCTCTATGACTAAATTTGTGGAAGCCATCTCGAAAACCATTGCCGAAGTAAACGTAGCTCCTTTTCTAAAAATTGAACGTGCTAAGGCTGTTGCAGCATAGGAACAAGAACTGGAAGCTGTTCCAAAAAAAGCAGCCAATGCATAGCTCTTGGGAGAATCATCGCCAAGAGTTTCTGCCATTTTCTTATGAGAAACTACTGCTTGAACTGCCCCTGAAAGTGTAAATCCGAGGATAAGAGGCCACAAAACGTCCCAAAACATATAAAAAGCCATTTGAAGAGACTTGAAAAGATTAAATATTATCTCCATTATTTTTTCTTTTGGAACACATTCATTATTTCGGAAATAGCCTCTTCCTGCCTGCCATTCCTAATGGCATCCGCGGCGCAAGTCTTGAGATGATTCTCCATAATTACGTCGTCTGTTTCTTTTAAAGCAGCTTCTATCGCCTGTGTCTGATGAAGAATATCTATACAATATTCATCTTCTTCAACCATAGAGATAACCTTGTCAAGCTGCCCTCTGGCAATTTTTAATCTATGTAATATTCTTTCTTGTGTATTCTGTGGCCTAAACATATTTATTTATATCCCCCCTGGGGGGATATAGAGAGGATATAACATCTGCAGTTTTTTTGTCAAGAGGGAAATTAAACGGTGTTTTGTGGAATACCTGAAAGGAAAGCTTTTATATTGGAAATTGTAGTCTCGTTTATTTGTTCCAAAGCCTCCTTACTGTTAAAAGCATTATGGGGAGTTATAATAACGTCATCTCTTGTTAGTAAAACATGATTTAAAAGGTCTGTTTTAATGTCGCAGGTTTTGAAAAATTCAGATGTCAGAAGTTCTTTTTCTTCCCTTAAATCACATTCTTCTTCTAAAACATCTAAGCCTGCTCCTTGCAATATCCCCTTCTCCAAGCCCTGAAGTATTGCTTGTGTCTCTACTAAACCGCCCCTTGCGGTATTTATTAAAACTGCACCTTTTTTGATTTTTTCTATATTCCCCATATTAATTAAATGCTCTGTTTCTTTTGAAAAAGGCAGATGAAGGGTGATAACGTCCGAAGAGCCCAATAGTGTGTCCAAATCAACAAATTTAATTCCCGGATCTTTTGCCAACTCTTCGTCCACGTGTCTTGAAAAAATAAGTACATTCATTCCAAAAGCCCTTCCTATCCTTGCCACATTTCCCCCGATATGACCCGCACCCACAACTCCCAATGTTTTTCCGTGGATATCAAATCCCTCTAAGCCTTCGGGAGTAAAGTCTCCTTTCTTAGCTTTTTCTATTGCAGG
>JAKAEH010000094.1 GCA_021825955.1 bacterium
ATTGGCATTGGCAGTGACCGGTGTATTAAGCGCAAAAGCAGGGGGAGCGGGAGTTTTTAGGGCAACAATACGTGTAGTAAGCGGAGGAGCTTTGGCAATGGGAGTCACTTACGGAATCGGAAAAATTTTTGCTGTCTCCGGAATTTAGTTTTTTGAAACTAATTCCTCTTTTTTAGATTTAGATAATTGTTTTAATTCCCATTCTCTTTTCATTGCTTCCGAGCGGGTCGGATGTTTTTCCGAATAAACAAGCTCAAAAGAAGGAAAACTCCTTACATACTTTGAAGATTTAATATTTTTTGCTTTATGTTCTTTTAATCTTTTTTCTAAATCGTTTGTTTGGCCGATATAGAGCGTATTAGAAGAAGTGCGAAGAATATAAACGTAAAACATTACATGAAAGATTATAGCAAAAGTCTGTTTGGCGGTATAATATAATGGATAAAATGAGTGACGTAAAAATAAATGCCAAATGGAAAAAAGCTTTAGAGGACGAGTTTGATAGGCCTTATTGGAAGTTGCTGACAAAAACCGTAAGAGACCAGTATCTTTCTACAACCGTATATCCGCCTGCCAAAAATGTTTTTCGTGCTTTTGACCTTTGTCCCTTGGATAAAGTTAAAGTTGTGATTGTTGGCCAGGATCCATACCACGGGTTTTCCCAGGCAAACGGACTTTCTTTTTCCGTTAACGACGGAATTGCACTTCCTCCCTCCCTTCAAAATATTTATAAGGAAATTCACAATGATTTAGGAATTACTCCATATCCTTCGGGAGATCTATCGCGTTGGGCAAGTCAGGGAGTGCTTATGCTTAACAGCGTTCTTACCGTTTTGGCTAACAAACCTGCCTCCCACAGCGGAATAGGATGGGAAGAATTTACGAACGCCGTCATTAAAACTCTGAATTCAAACCGTTCGAATATCGTGTACATGCTATGGGGAAAGTATGCCCAAGTAAAAGGAGAAGCAATCGACAGAAGTAGAAATTTGGTGTTAACGTCGGCTCATCCTTCTCCTTATTCCGCAGCAAATTTTTTCGGAAATCACCACTTTAGCCAATGCAATAAATATCTGGAGGAGCACAAAATTTTGCCAATCGACTGGCACTAGGTTCACATTATTTTTCTGCGGAAAATCAGCTGGGACTAGTTGACTATGCGGAAGACATGATCCAAAAGATTTTAGCGACAGAACACACTTACAATATTTTTCATATTCAAGCTTAGTAACCGCGCTTAGCAAGCGGTTTGAAAATATTTCGGTTTACATAATGGTGATGATACAAAAAAAGTGCTACCCAGACTAAGAGCAGATGGCTTTATTTGGAAAGCAACTAAAAAATGAAAGAATTATTAATAGGGACCACTAATCATTCAAAGATAGAATTCTATAGACAGGCTCTGCGTGATTATGATTTTCAAATAGTTTTACCAAATCAATATCCAGCGATAATAAATGTACCCGAGGACTTGTTTGATATTCGAGGGAATTCTGTAAAAAAAGCGACAACTTTTGCACAAATTACAAATGTTATCACGCTAAGCGATGATACGGGTATATTTATACCAGCCTTGAATTATGAGCCAGGCGTAGCGGTGAGAAGATGGGCAGGCAATTTGCCAGAAACTGTTTCCGATGAAGATTGGATAAGATACTTTCTGGAAAAAATTTCTAGCCTAAGAGACGATGAATTGGAATGCTACAAGCATCAAGTCATAACGGTTTCGACCCCCGGTATCAAACATAGCTCAATTGACATTATTACTAAAGGTAGGGTTCTTAACGATGTTCAAAGTCCTGTATACCATAAGGGTGGTCCATTTTCTGCCTTTTTTTACTTAGATGAGTTTGGAAAAACAGAAGCAAATTTAACAGAAGAGGAAATGGACATGCATACACAAGAAGTAAAAGGTAAAGTACTCATTCTAATGAGACAATTAGTGACATGAATATGTGCTTAGTGATCCTGGAACAGGGCTATGGATTCGCATATTTTCAAGACGAATTAAATTTTCAAAACATCCAAGAATATGTTAACAGAGATATTAGGGAGTTATTAAGAATTAATATTCCTTTATATTTCAGGGTTGCGATAGCAGACGCAATATATTCAGTTTTAAATAATTTAAACAATAAAAATGGATTTAAAAAACTAAAAGGAAACTTAAGAACAAAAGCTAAGTTAAGGGCGAAAGAATTAATTAAAGATATAAAATCTGGATCTAATGTTATATTGTTGGGTGCCGTAACCGAAATTATTGAAGAATGCTCTAATAAAAAATTGAAATTATCAGTATTAGATCTTGAACCCTCAAAAATAGGATTAACCTTTAGTCAAAATATTGTTGGTAATTCTAGTGAGCTTTTTGTAAAAAAAATAAAAGAGGCTGATTACATTATTGCTACGGGAATGATATTTGTCTCGAATTATGCAGATAAAATTTTTGAATATGCTAAGAAAAGTAATTGTAAATTAATAATGTATATGGAAACTGGATCAAATTTTGGAGGAAAACTAATTGAATATGGGGCATATAGAGTTCTATCTGAATTTTTTCCTTACTATGATTTCTCAGGAGAAACAAAATATATGATGTATAAGCGAAATTTCCCCATAAATCCTTTATATAGCCCATCTTTTCTCTCAAAATATTTTCCACGTGTTATTGTAAAACTTTTATCCAAGTAGCGTAAGGAGATTTATAACCTAAAGATTTCAACAATTTTTGAATAGGTAAATTAAATGAGTAAATTCTCCCATCAATTCTTTTTATCCCTTTTTCCTTAGCTATGCTCTCTATCTCTAAGATTAGCTTACGCGCGATTCCTTTCCTCCTAAAGTTTTCTAACACGTATATATCGTCTATATAAAGGATTTTATTATCTTTAAAAAAATCAGCTATTTCTTTTTCATACGCCCTAATCAATCCCACCTTTTTATGATTTATTTCTGCTATTAAAGTATAGCCGTCATTATTTAATATTGCATCATAATAATAATTTTCAATATTTGAATTTATCATTCTTTCTTCAGTAATTAGGTCTGAATTATTTCTTGCATGAATAACCCAAGAATCTATAAGGCATTGTTTTATAAACTCAATATCTTCTATTTTTGCATTTCTCAATTGTATTTTTATTAATTCTGTATTCTTGTTAGCGTGCATAACAATAATTATATCAAATCTATAGCTTCACAACTTATTCATGTTCATTAATACAATTAGCGTTATTTTTCTTTACGCATTAATGGAAATATTACTACTTCTCTTAGATTGTCTGTATTAGTAAGAAGCGCTGTTAATCTATCTATACCGATACCTACTCCAGAATTAGGAGGCATACCATGCTCCATAGCTTTTAAATATTCATTATCTAAAGGCATAGACTCTTCATCTCCTTGAATCTTAAGATCTGCCTGCTCTTCTAGTCTTCTTTTTTGATCAAGGGGATCAATTAATTCTGAGTAACCTTTGGCAATTTCCCAACCATTCACTAAAAGTTGAAATTGATCAACCTCATCAGGGGTTATATTACTTCTTCTTGCTAAGGGCGACATGCTTACAGGGTATCCAACAATAAACTGGGGATGTATAAGATGAGGTCTGGTTGTTGATTTAAAAAGTTTATCTACTAACCCCCCAAAACCTGATTTATCTATTCCTTCAAAGTATAAACCTTGTCTTTTTATGACTTCTCTTAAATCTTCTTCGCTATTGAACGAATCAATATCTATACCTGAATATTGCTTGATTAAATCTGCTAATCTATTAACAGGCCATTCTCCATCAAAATCTATAACATTACCGCCAATTTTGACTTTTCCATTATCATTGCCTAGGTCTTTGACAATTTGTTGCAATAAGTTTCTAGTAAAAGTCATATTTTTTTCGGCATTCCAATAGCTTGCATAAAATTCCAACATAGTAAAATCTTGAAGATGAGATCGATCAACTCCTTCATTCCTAAATACTCTACCAATTTCATAAACCCTATCAAATCCACCAACAATTAATCTTTTTAAATAGGTTTCAGGAGCGATTCGAAGAAATAACTGTTCATCAAATGCGTTATGGTGAGTAATAAAAGGTTGGGCATTTGCTCCTGATGGAACGCTCTGTAAAATTGGAGTTTCAACTTCAATAAATCCATTTTCATCCAAAAACTTTCTTAAAGTTTTTGTTATACGCGATCTGGTTGTCAGTCTATCTTTACTATCATGATTAACTAATAAATCTAAATATCTTTCACGAAAACGGGTATCATCATCTTTTAGTCCATAGAATTTATCAGGTAAAGAAAGTAATGATTTTGCTAGCATTGTAATATTTTTCGCTTCAACTGTAGTTTCACCTGTTTTCGTAACGAATGGTTGACCATTAACCCCAATTATGTCCCCAATATCAAATAATGAATTAAATACACCGAATGCCTGTTCTCCAAGGTTATCTAATCTTATGTAAATTTGAAGTCTTCCATCAGAATCTTGAATATGAGCAAAACTAGCTTTTCCCATTCTGCGGATAGACATAAGTCTTCCCGCAATAGCAACGTCAGATCCCAATAATTGAGGAGTGTCAACAATTTGAGAAGAAGTATGAGTCCTTTCAAAATGATCAGGATATGGATCAATACCTAATTCTCTTAATCTATTTAATTTCTCGAGTCGTACTTCTCTAATCCCAGTTAAATTTCCCCCCCTCTGACTTATTTATTGGAAGTTCTCTCTCGCCCATAATGTAATCGCATTCTACTCAAATTGGAATAAAAATACAACTATGGGTTATACTAAATTTATTACGTACATCTTGAGTTGTGCGACGTAGACCTTT
>JAKAEH010000095.1 GCA_021825955.1 bacterium
AAAGTTTAACGGAGTTATCCGGGATACATCTTGGCAGATTGGTAAATGTAGTAGAGTCAAACAACATAAGGCCATGGCCGGTTGCATACATGGGAGCGGGAAAAGCTGCAACAGACTCCAATCAAACGCCTACAAACGTTACCCCGGGAGAAAGCACTGTTTCGATAACCGTAACATTATCCTACCAAACATATTAAAATTTTACCCTAAAGGAGTAAGAACAGAACCGAATATTTTACTGCATTCCTCCCAAAGATTTGTACGCGTAAGAGATAACCCCGTACCCGATTTATCACCGGTAAAAATCCTCTCCGCATTAAATACCGCCCGGTACGGACCTAAGTCCAAATATTGTTTAATATTTGGGGCCACTTGAGCAACCATTGCTGCTGCTTCCCGGGCATCGGTTTTATTTCTGGTTTTTATATTCTGCAAATATTCAAGTCCTTTAAAAGCATTAGCAACAAAACTTTCCGGCCACATCCGGACATTTCTTTGCCATCCTCCAACATAGGGGTAGGACCCTCCGTTAAAAGCTACAGTGCTGTTTGACGCACCTGTTTCGCCTTCGTGGTTAATCCATATTAAATACCAGTCTATATTAAACTTATCTCCAACAGCTTTATAAATAGGGTAATACATTTTAATATCCGCTATATCTTTTTTGTTGAAAATCTCCGGATGACTTTGCATCTCAAAAACAACATTATCAAAAGGAGTACGTGAGCTAATATCTTCTAATTGTCTTCTTGCTTTGTTGACTGGGGTCTCCGGAGGAACAGGGGAGGAAATAGTAACGCTAAATGTATTACCGGGACCCCGCTCGTTATCCTGCAGTTCTTTTTCCGGTACAACAAGAGCTTTAAAGTCGGTTTGTGGATAAGGAGAGTATTTATAGACCTCTTCTCCTATAGCCATGCTTCCCTTAATACCCACGGCAATAGAGGCGGCTAACGCCGTACCTATAAATACGTCTCTTTTTCTGACAATAAATCTTTGTCTTGATGTTTCCTTTTCCATAAGTACTAGATACCTATTATGTAGGTTCAACTATTAAAAATTGAGCAAGCTTCGGGGAGAAACCTGATTAATTATAAGCTATTCTCGGGTTTTTGACAACCCCATAACTTTATTTATTGCCCGAGTGGAAAGTTTTGTGGACGTTTCTTAGCTGCGGATTGGTGATATGAGTATAGATTTGAGTAGTGGCAATATTTTTGTGTCCCAACATTTCCTGAACGCTTCTAATATCTGCTCCGTTAAAAAGAAGGTCTGTTGCGAATGAATGTCTTAAGGTATGAACTGTAGCGTCTACGGGAATCCTTGCTTCTCTCACATATTTTTTGACAAGCCTTTCAACGCTTCTTGCCGTAAGCCTCATTTTTTCTCCGTTATTTTCATCATTTACCGAACCTGAATATCTTATAAACAATGGCTTGAATCTATCCTCACGTTTATCAAGGTATCTTTTTATCCATTCGGCGGCTCTGTCGGATATAAAAACAAGCCTTTGCTTTCTTCCTTTTCCTATTACACCAAATTCACGCCTTTCAAGGTTAATTTGGTCACGGTTTAGACTTACCAATTCCGAAACACGAAGTCCGGTGGAGAAAAGGAGCTCGATAATAGTTCTATCCCTAATTCCTTCTTCTTTTGATGTGTCGGGAGCCATTACAAGTCTATCAACTTGCTCTTTATTTAAGAATTTAAGATTTTTGCTTTCGGCTTTCGGCAAGTCTATTTTGGAAGGTTCCAAAGTTATGTGGTCATTCTTAATAAGAAATCGTAAGAAAGAGCGAAGGGCAATAACATAATAGTTTTGTGTTATACGCTGAAGTGTTAATCCTTTTTGATCAATCCTGTTTGACAGGTACACACGGTATTTTCTGACCATGGATAAATCCAGGTCTTTTATTTCTTTTCCCGGGTGTTCGGATACATACCATTTTTCAAAAATTTCAAGGTAATGCCTATAATCGCGGATAGTAAGCTTTGAGCAGTTCTTTTCTATTTCTAGATATTCCAAGAATTCATCGATGAAGGAGAGTAGTTCACTTTTTTTAATTTGTTGTTCATCCATATTTTGCGACGTGATAGATATATTGTGTTCTCCTTACCTAAATTTGTCAACATATCCTATAGGATTGATTATCTTCTTTATCCTTTGATATAATACCGTTTATGGGTAAAGAGAGAGAAACAGTTAAAGCTTTGGAACAGGAAAGAATAAAACTCTTAAGAAGTATTATTGAGTTGGAATTTCAAACAAACTTCGACAGATTTTTAAAAGAAGGGGACACCTTATTATTTGAGGGAAATTTCGTCCCCGGACTTTCTCCTTTTGTTTTAGATGTAGTAAAAAACGGTGAAAGACTGCAAATGCCTTATGGAGATCTCGATTCAATATTTAAAAATATTATACGAGGAAAGATAGACATGAATCCTAATGATTATCCTGCAAGAGCGGAAGTATGGTCTTTAGGACCGGAAACGGGACTTGCAGCAAACTTAAAACCGTATGCAGGAAAAGAAGTAAATGTTAAAATAACTACTTTTCCGCTTATTCAGCCGAGAGACGGAATACTCAGAAAGATTGAATACGTAAGATACTTTGACTCTAAAGATAATGCATTGGTGCCTCTGGCAGAGGTATGGTATGGAAAAAGTATGGGAGGAACAAACCCTCACGTAATATACAACGAAAGGAAGCTTCTTACTGCCGGAGCAATTAAATAAGTTATGTCATTCGAACAGGAACCCCGAAAAACAGCCCCGGAAGAGCTTTCGTCCTATTTTCAGGAGGGAGTAAGAAACTTTATATCCGAAAGATTTGAGGAATCTTATAACTTTTTAAAAAAAAGACACTGCGGAGGAGTATTGGCGCAATGGGATTTGGCAACCGACAGCGAACCGAGGGTAATAGCATACAATACAAAAAACAATACTGTCTTAGTACCCTATGTTGATTTAGACCAAAGATTTTTTGAAGTTTTTGCCGATGACATACAAATTGGAACCGGGCTTGAGGTTACCGCCGAAGATATTTCCGTAGACGACGAAAAAGAACTTGACGAGCTTCCTTCAAATCTAAGAGAATATTGGGGACAAAACCTTATAGGAATAGTATTTTCATATAAACTCGGCGGCGGAAAAAATGGCGGAAGAAGGATAAAACAGATCACTTATTATTCGGGTTCCCACAGTATGAATATGATTGCGGAAAGATGGGTTTTGGAAGAAGATAATACAGACTCTATCCAAGATAATTTAGAGTTTGCCGATTTAAAACCGAAAGACCCCGCTAAGGAAACCCTAGCAGGTACATCGGACGGAACTTTTGTTTCGGCAGTTATTTTTAACTTTAGCAAGAATTAACAATCCAATTGACACATTCTACATATCTGATATAATCCCAATTTGTATGTCGAATAAAGAAACTGCAACAAGCGGAAACGGCTATGAAAGGCTTAAGGGAGATAAAGCAGACCTTCTGGGAAATTTGATCTTTAATAGACATACTGCAAATTTCCTCCGTTTCGAAGAACACGACAACTCCAGAGTGCTTAGTTCATTTGATGTCTCCCTCGATGCAGACGGCGAGTATTGCATTGTATTTCCATACAACGGGGTAAATTATCTTATACCCTATGGTGTTTTTGACCACCGGGCGGAAAACCTTATGCAAAAAAATATGGTTGACGAAAAATTTCACGAGGCGGATTTACGCGTAACAGGCAGCACGGCTGAAATGCCGCCGGATTTAAAAAACTACGTGGGAATGGATGTAAGAACGGCTAACGGAATCTATCTTCTAACTCCTTCCACAAAAGGATTACCTAGAATTGTTATGCAGACAACGTTTATGGAACTTGGGAGCAACAAGCCCATAGGTGAAGCATGGACAGGTCTTATAATCCCGGCACCGCAACCCGCACAAAAGGTACTTTATCAAAACGGATTGGCAAATCCTAAAGCGATAGAAACAGTCCTTTGGAAATCTAATCAAGGATTTAAATGGAATTGACATGTTTTTATTAACATGTTAATCTAATTGCATGGACGGCAAATCTGAAACAATACAACAGGCACATCCCCAGGAAACAAGAACAGACTCTACAAGCCAAAGAGTAGACCAGAGAAGACCAATGGCAAAACCTAAAGAAACTCTAAGACATAAAGCAGCAGTGCTTCTGGCAAAAGTAGGATTGGGAGCAACCGTTTTAACCGGTGGGGCAGGAGCCATTCATCACGTTACGGGAGCGGACCTTCCAAGCCCTTTACCTCCAATCGCCGGCGCAGCCGATACTGTTGAAAGTACGGCGGTAGATGCTTTCGTAAAACTCGCTAACGACGAACCTAAACAAGAACAGGCAAACATCGACTATGAAAAAGCGCAGACAGATAAAATGTTTAGGCCGACAGATACAAGAGTCGGGGGACAGATAGAAATTGAAGTATCTAAATTAACGGATGCAAGAACAAAAGAAATACTAATGGCAATTAGAATGGGTTATCCTTATGAAAACATGGATCCTCAAAAAATCGACAAAGTAGACAACATAACAGTAAACGAACACTCAACCATCGTAGTTGACGCTCCGCTAATGGCGGACTTAAGAGCGGCAGGATTAGGCTACAACTATATTGCAGATATAGACGGGGTGGAAGTACTCATTCCGGAAGCGGATGTCAAAATAACAATACCCGGAGAAATAAAACACTTAAGCGATATAGAAAATCCTGACAACTTGGATAAAGCAAAACTTCTTCCTTAATGACCAACATTTTCTTCACAAAAGCAGGTCT
>JAKAEH010000096.1 GCA_021825955.1 bacterium
ACGGATTTGTAAAAAACTATGCAGATTTTTTAGGACTTCCCGAAAAAGAGATCTTAGCTATTTTCAGGCGTGAATTTGATGAAGAAAAAGCATATAGAGTGTTACCTAAGGGGTTTGAAAGAAAACAAGATATTCCGCTTTCCGGTTTCAGGATAAAACAAACAGCTATTCTTTTGATTATAATTTTTTCGGTATTTTTAGGATATATTATTTTCCAGTACAGATATGCTTTTTTAAATCCGCCTCTTGATATTCAGGCGCCAAGAGATAACTCAACGGTTTCTTCGTCGCAGATCAAAGTTACGGGCAGAACGGACTCCAATTCAACGGTTTACATTGATAGCGATCTGGTTGCCGTAGATGCTTCCGGAAACTTTCAAAAAATAATAAATGTTTTTCCGGGTAGAATCACGATAACAATTAAAGCGATAAGTAAATTTTCAAGAGAAACTGTGAAAACGATACAGATTGATGTTAAAGGAGGCTCTTGACCTTTTAGTCGATTTAGGTTAAGTTATGTAATATGATAGACCCTGCCCAAACAGTGCTTTTTTTAGTCGTCATAATATTGACGCTCCTCCTTCTTATTTTAGGAATTCAGGTATTCTTCATATTAAGAGAATTAAGAAAAACCATAGAAAAGGCAAACAAAGTTCTAGATGATACGGGAATGATTACAGAGAGCGTTTCTAAACCGATATCTTCTCTTTCCACACTGACAATGGGGTTGAAGACCGGAGCAACCATTGCGAGGATTCTAAGCGGAGGCAAAAAACACCACAAAAAAGATGAATAATAACGGTAATAAATTTATGGATGGATTTGTGCTTGGTGCAGTTATTGGAGGCGCTGCTGTTTTTCTGTTTGGTACAAGAACGGGAAAAAATCTTATGAAAATAGTTTCCGAACAGGGGCTTGATGGTTTGGTTAATCTCTTGGAAGAGTATGATTTGGCGGATTGGGAAGAGGAAGAGGAATTTGAAGAACCCACAAAAGCCGCTTCTTCCAGCTCAAATAGCCAGGTAAATGAGCAAAAAGAAGCTGTGGAAGAAACAAAAAATAATTCCAAAAGAAGATTTTTTAAAAAACTAAGAAGGTAACGACCTCTTTATTTACAGTTAGTATTACTGCGCTCCGTACTTTTTGACATTAGCATTATGCCCCTCAAGCGTTGTTGCAAAATGCAGGTGCCCCTGTTTATCAGAATAAAAATATAAGTAATTTGTATTTGCAGGATTAAGAGCAGCCTTTATCGAGGAGAGGCCGGGATTTGAGATTGGTGTAGGAGGGAGTCCGACATTCTTACGTGTATTATAAGGTGAATTTATGTTCAGATCATCTACTGTTAACTCTTTTTTCCACCAGGATTTTTCTGCAGGCTGATAGCCTAAAGCATATTGTACGGTCGGGTCTGAGCCTAGCGGCATTCCGATGTTAAGCCTGTTTAGAAAAACAGATGCAACAATCGGTCTGTCTTCTGCGAAAACAGCCTCCCTTTCTACAATAGAAGCAATTATTATACTATCAGCATCGGATAAGCCGTTTGCTTTTGAAGTTTTGACGCTTGCAAATTTCTCTTCAAAATTATTTTTAAAAATAGAAATAACCATGTTTACGTCAGCATCTCTTGGGATTAAATACGTATCAGGGAAAAGATACCCTTCGTTTGCATCGAGACTAGCTCTCCAGCTCTCTTTATAAGTAGGCAGTTTCTCTTTTAGGATATCTGCTATTTCATCTGCTCTTAAGCCTTCTGGAATTGTAACCCATATATCAAGCGTTCCATGTGTAAGATTTGATGCAATTTCCTGTGCGCTCATCGATGGGTTTAGTCTGAAGTCTCCGGCCTGAATTTGTTTGTCCAACCCTTCCTGCTTTGTGAGTAAAAAGAATACAATAGGGTCTCTTATAAGTTCTTGGGCTTTAAGATTGTTTGCAATTTTTCTGACATCCTCCCCCTTATTTACTACAAAAATTCTAGGGGTTTTGTCTGATGGGCTTACGGCTTTTAATCCATTCGTCCACCAGAAGGTAACAGCTATTACAAATATTGCCAAGACTATTAAAAGTGTTATTAATCTTTTCATTTGTATCTAATAATAGGAAAGTTTATTAAGGATAATTGTCCTTCTTTGAGATTATACACATTTTCGCTGAAAAGTGTATAGAGAGTTTCATTTTTGTCAAATTTTTCTCCTATCTTCTTATTTAGATAAATCCCTGATTTTTTCTGCATTGGCGCTCCAAGTATTTTGGCAACACTCGTAAGATTTTTTAAATTAAAGTCAGTTATTATTCCAGGTTTATCCGCTTTTTCCTCAAAGAAGTATCTTCCTAATTTTAGTTTCGCGCTTTGTACGCTGGGATTTCCTCCCTGGGCTTTAATGATCTCCTTAAATTTAGCTAGCGCCTTGCCCGAAGAAAGAAGACTAATAGCCCAGCCATAGGCATTTCCGAAATTGTCCCTGACATAATTTTTGAGTTCTTTAGTTGAATCTTCAAGGCAAAGCTCCAAGAGATTACTCGCTAGGTTAATACTTCTTATTTCCAAATCAAGAGGTCTGTCGGGAGTCTGTTCAAGAACTTTTAAAGACTCTCTTATTTCCAATACTGGTCCTATGCCGCGCCCTGCAGGTTGGTCAGTCTTGTGGATAAGTGCTCTGACTTTCATTTTGAACTTTTTTGCCAAGAAAACAAATTTGGCTCGCAAAAGTTGCGCGTCTTTTAAATTGTGAACTTTTACATTCTTACCGTACGGGAGGTCAATTATGACATGATTTGAGCCAAAAGCAATTTTTTTTGCCATTATGGAAATGAGAACCTTGTCATAAGATTCAAAAAGAAGAGGTTTTTCTACCTGAATTATTATATCGTCTGCCGGAGCCAGCTTAAAACTTCCTCCCCAAACTATACAACCGTTTGTTTTTTTAACAACCTCGTAAATCTGTTTTTTTGTAAGCTCAACCGGTGCCAGAACTTCCATATCGTCGGCAGTTCCGTCGGGCGAGGTGATTGCCCTGGAAGAACTTTTAGGGATTTTAAATCCTGCCGCAGCAACTATAGAAACCACTATCGGTGTTGTTCTGGTGCCGGGCACTCCTCCTATGGAGTGTTTGTCTGCAACTATTCCGTCAAATTCAAGCTGCTCTCCGGTTTCAACCATAGCCTTAGTTAGGTAATAAAGCTCCTGATTGGTAAATCCTTTTGAATATCCGGATGCAGCAAAATAGGTTGTTAGGACATCCCCAAATTTTTTTCTTGAGATCTGGTCCATGATCGCATAGACTTCTTTGTACCTCAGTTTTTTGCCCAGAAGTTTTTTTCGTACAGCGTTAATTGCTAAATGTTTTTCATCCATACTTTAAGCTTATCTTATTTGTCTTAGCATTGTGCTTATAGAGCCTTTTATAACCTTTTCAATAATAGTAAGAATATAATTAATAAACCTTCTTACTACAGGAGGCCAAATAATATAGAGAAATCTTTGTAAACTTGAATTTTCCATTATGCTTTTTCAATTCTTGCTCGTACAACAAGTCTTTTCCAGATGGTTCCCGGCGGAGTGCAGGTTACTAAGGTTAGATAGCTGTCATCGTATGTTTGTTCCAAGACGCTCGTGTTATCGGGGTCTACGACCGTAACGCTTTCTATTCGGTATCTATAGCTTGTATTTCCCATATTTGCGATTATTTCATCTCCGTCTTTTAGTTCAAAAAGAAAAGTAAAAGTAGTTTTGTAATTATTTTCTTCGAAAAGCTGAGGGAGAGTTGAGTGCCCGAAAATTACCGCATTTCCCTTATTCGGCGGAAGGGAAGTTCCGTAATAATTTACTAGATGCTTAGAAAGATCAGTATCAACCGATGAAACAATTGCATTTTTTATTTTAAGTCTTGGAATAGAAATTGTATAAGTTGGAATCTTTGCCGCTCCTGTTTTTTGATATCTGTAATTTGGAAACCAGTTTTGAGCATCTTCATAATTAACTCCCGAAAGGTTAATGGAGGCAGTTTGCAAAAGAGACTGAATGCTTGAGGCGGAGGCTAGTGTATTTTTAGGAATAGGTATAGCAATATTCTGACTGGCAAAAGCGGGAGCAAAATAGATCTGCCACGAGATAAATGGAAAAAAGATATAGGTAACTATTAAAAGTCCGGAAAGAAAAAGAGCAAGACTTAATATTCGCAGAATTTTTCTCTTTCCGGTTTTCCCACCAATCACATCCTTTTTGTAGTAACGTTTTGCCATTAATTTGAAACTACCTTTATGGTTATATTCTTGTAGTTTCCGGGCAGAGAAGAAGTCAGGAAAGGAATGCCGGGATTTATTTTTATATCAACATTCTCCACCTGAGGCAAATTTGAAATTGTATTTTTTGCTTTTTGCAGGGAATATCCTGCAATTTCCTTTGCAAGCCCCACGTTATCCATTTTTGGCAGAAGTTTAGCGTTTATAGTCAGGTCTGCAGTAACATCATTATTTTTTTCAACCTTTATATTTTTCGCGCTGGCACTTAAATTCTCTTTGCTAAGAATTACGTCGGACGTTGTAAAAAGAGTATTGGCAAGAGATAAAAGGTCATCATTTGAATAAGTAGCAGCTTTAAAATCTACAGTTGCCTTTAGGCTAAATTGACTTGCCTGATCGTTAACTTTTTTGTCAAAGCTAGGGCTAGTTACAGTTTCTTCGACAAAATCAGGAAGCAAGCTTTGTCCTGATTGAACCTTTGATTTTATGT